>JAQCGA010000289.1 GCA_027619145.1 bacterium
GATTCATGTTGTTTGCACTGCTATGCCTGGGAATGTTTTCAACAGAAGTTTCGGCGGATCTGTTCGAGGCGATTGCAGGAGGGAATGTGGCAGAAGTCCGGGGTTTTGTTTCCAGGGGGGCGGATGTGAACGCGGTGAATGGGTACGGCCAGACGCCGTTGATCCAGGCTGTTTCCTGGAGAGATCCAGATCCGTCGGCGCTTTTGCAGATGGGAGAGGTCGGGATAGAGGATTCGCCTGGGGATCTTTCCGGTACCGTGTTTGTGGATGAGGCGGAGGTTGAGAACGGAGGGCCGGTGGTTGAAGTTTCGGTTGGGCCAATTTCCTTGCCGCCGACGTACCCGGCACCCGCTCAAAGCCTGGAGATGGTGCGGGCGCTGCTGGCGGCAGGTGCGGATGTGAATGCGCGGGCTGAACTCGGCCGAACGGCTCTCATAGAAGCAGCCGCTCTTGGCCGAAGTGAACTTGTGGGTATGTTGATTGCCGCAGGTGCACAGGTGAACGCGCAGGATGAGTATGGATCGACGGCTCTGCTGTTGTCCTTTGACGGGATGGGCAATCCCGAAGTTGCGGGGAAGCTTGTCCAGGCAGGTGCCGATGTCGGGCTGGTGAATCGATGGGGGGGCACTGCGCTGCACCGGGCCGCAGACTGGCCCGGATTGGAGGATATGCCTCCAGGGCCTGATGGGACAAGGCGAGCGCTTGTCGGTCTGTTGCTGGAGGCTGGTGCAAAGGTCGATCAGGAGAATACATCGGGCCGAACCGCGCTGTACAATGCGGCCTTTCGGGGTGATATCCACGTTGTGACCGATCTTCTCAGGGCGGGCGCGAATGTGGCTCACAGAGACAAACAAGGTTGGAGTGTGTTGATGTGCGCGGCCGGGAGCGGCGTTCCCGGTGTGGTCAAGTTTCTGATTGAGGCCGGGCTGGATGTAAACGCCGGGAATTTGGCCGGGATGACGCCGCTGATGGCGGCTGCAAGCCAGGGGAGGACGGAGGTGATCCGGGTGCTGGCCGCCGCAGGTGCCCAGGCCAATGCGGTGGACAATACAGGCGAGACGGCTCTGATGAATCGCAGCGTTCTTCTGGAGCATCCGGCCCGTGTGTTGCAGGCGCTTCTGGATGTGGGCTGTGATCCCAACGTGAAGGACTCGCGGGGAGAAACACCGTTGATTGCGGCCGCCTATGGTGAGGATACGGCTCGGGTGAAATGCCTTCTGGATGCCGGAGCCAGGGTGAATGGCCGGTCCGAAAGTGGCTGGACGGCCCTGATGAGTGCATCGATGAATGGCAATGTTGAGGTGGCTGCGCTTCTGCTCAAAGCGGGTGCCGAGGTGAATCTGGAAGACCGGCAGGGATACACGGCGCTGGGACTCGCAGAGGGACAGGGCCATACGGAGCTGGTTCGGATGTTGAAAGAGGCGGGGGCGGTTCGATGAATCTTTTTCGGGCGATCGAACTCGGAGATGTGGAAGTGGCGCGTGCTCTGATGAAGGCCGGGCACGATCCGGATGCGGCGGACGAGTTGGGAGCGATTCCACTGCTGGAAGCCGTCCGCAAAGGGCAGGAGGAGATTGTCCGGGTTCTGATCGACGGTGGGGCCGATCTCAACGTTCGGGATGCCGGCGGGGACACGCCGTTGATTGCGGCAACACGGGAGGAGAACCCGGCTCTTGTGCAAATGCTTTTGGACGCAGGGGCGGGCGTCGATGCGCAAGATATGGATGGCAACTCTGCGCTGGCTGTGGCGGTATCCGAGCATCACGAAGGGCTGGTCCGGGTGCTGGTTGAGGCCGGGGTGGACGTGAATTGTCCGGATCACAGAGGAAAGACGCCGCTGATCGATGCGGCTTTTGGCCAGAATACGATCGTGGTCGAATTGTTGCTGCGGGCCGGTGCTGATCCCAACCTTCAAGACCTGTGGGGCTACACTGCGGTGATCTGGGCCGCCTCGGAAGGGTATGCCGATATCGTAGCGAGCCTTCTTTCGGCTGGCGCAGATGTGAGGGTGCGCAACCACGAGGGAGAGACCGCACTGCAACGTGCGCATATGAGCGAGAGGCCCTCGGCTCCAGAGATCATCGAAATGCTCCGGGAAGCCGAAGATGTTCAGTGCTGGAATAAAAAGACCTCTACGGACGAACCGCCGGGTACCTGGTCAGATGCGGTTCGATTGACGCAAGAAGAGGATCTCCTGCCTTCGGTTGAAGATGAAATGCTGGCGATGATGGAGGAAGAAACAGGAGGTGAATCGGGGTCGGTTGAGGGTTCGGAAACCAGCGCGACTGCGCTGAAGCCGGAAGAGGATCTCCTTCCTTCTGTCGAAGATGAAATGCTGACGATGATGCAGGAAGAAATGAGCGGTGAATCGGAGGGGGTTGAGAACTCGGATCCCTCTGTAGACGAGCCGGGGGAAGATTTATCGGACCTCCTGGAGGATATGTACGATCCGGAGAAGGAGGATACCGGGGAGGCCGAACGTTTTGTGATGGAACATCAGGCGGATGTGTTCGTGGCCAATTGGATGGGTTTCGATCCGGGCACGTGGCCGACCGATCGCCTGGTCCAGTTTTGCACGTGTCTCAGTGCGCTGGCAAAAGCCAATGGACCGGTTTCTTTATTTGCTTATCAACCGAACGCCCATCTGTTGTTGCGGGATATTATCGAGATGCTGAACCGGTTCGCCGGAGATGATATGGCCGTCCTGGACTGGCATCTGTCCCGCCGGTTGAACCTCCCTTTGCGCCCTGAGTCGATCCGGGATCAACTGATTCTGGATTTCTTCGCTCAATCCACATATAGGAGCGGCCGGTTTGCGGCTATGCTGCGGTCTTATTATAGACGGGTTGATTTTGGAAAGTGGCAAGATGGGATCTATGCGCCGTATCTTCGGAAAACAGTTCGTGGGAACTATGCGATTACGGGTCCGGGAGGGATCGATTTTGAAACCAGCGACGCTATGTATTCGCTTTGCGAGGCATCGTTGGATGAACTCGTGGGTGCGTTGGCTTCTTTGAGTGAACTCGTCCGCAGAGAAGGTTTTCTGGGGCTTGAGAAATTTATTGGCACCTATAAAGAAACCCTGCTCAATGAGGGTTTCAGGCTCGCGCTGGAGATTGATACCTACAGCGAGGCGGAGCTGCTCCGGGCCTATCTGACGGCTTATTCGGCGCAGAATCAGATGCATCTTCATCTGCTGAGAATTACGGTTCTTGAAGTGGCGGCCGGATACAATCCCGGAGGCGTTGAACGTCGTCTGGGGCAATTGGCAGGTGCGGGACGCTAAATTTCTGTTCGACCTGTATCCAGGTGGGTGGGCTCGATTTTGTGCATTCCAGAAAATTGCCCACCCTGGCGAGTGACGTGTGCTGGGGTGGGTATCGTATTGGAGACAGACGCTGGAGCGAGGCGAGGCATTCTGTTAAAACCGGTGCAAGCTTACGAATTGACATTCGCACTGGATATGGTTATTTTCTGCGTATATACTCGTCTCCCCCTTCTTTGAGGCATGTCGGATTGAGGATCTCGCAGGATGAAAAAGAAGATTAACATAGACCAGCTCCAGGTCGGAATGTATATGGAGGCCGATGTCAAAGAAAGTGCCCAGGGGGCGGGAAGCAAGAATGTGCTGTTGCTGGGCAAAGGGGTATTGATTGCTTCGGATAACCAGATCCGGCGGTTAAAAGCGGCCGGGTTGGAAAATGTTACAATTGATACGACCAAAGGGAAGGACTTGCCCGGCGGAGAGGTGATTGCGCCGGTGGTGATTCCGCAGCCCCAGCGGGAACGCCGGGAGAAGGCATTGCCGGAAGGCCGCAATGTGCCGTACCGGGATGAGCTGAAGATGGCACGCAAGACCAAGGCTGTGGTAACCAAGGCCTTGAAGGGCACGCTGGAGGGCGCGGCAATTGGCGGGGCCATGGATACGCAGAAGATCAAGGTTGCCGGAAAACTGATTGCGGAGAGTGTGTTTCGCAACGTAGATGCGATGGTGGGGTTGACACGGATTAAAGAGCACGACGCGTACACGGCGGCGCACTGTGTGAACGTGTGTGTGCTGGTTCTGGCGGTGGCGCACGCGGACGGGGTGGACCGCTCTACGGCCGAAATGCTGGCCACGGCGTGTTTGTTGCACGATATTGGGAAGACAAAGATACCGCTGGAAATTCTGAACAAGCCCGGGCGCTTCGAGCCGCACGAACTTGCCGAAATGCGCAAACATACGATTTATGGCGAAGAGGTTCTGCGGGACATGCCCGGAGTAACCGAAGAGATGATGTATATTGCCACGCAGCACCACGAGATGTTCAACGGAAGTGGGTACCCGCACAAACTTTCGGGAGAAGGAATTCACCGGTTCGGGCAAATGACAGCGGTGGCGGATGTGTACGATGCGTTGACGTCTGCGCGAGTATATAAGCCAGCGATGCCGCCGCATGTTGCATTGACGCGGATTTATGGCAACCGGGATACGGAATTCCGCAGCGATATCGTAGATCTCTTTATTAAGAGTCTGGGGCTGTATCCGGTAGGTAGCCTGGTGACGCTGGATACCGAGGAAGTGGGCATTGTGTGTGAACCCAATCCGGAAAACAGCCGCCTGCCCAAGGTGGGAATTTTTATTTCGAGATACGGGAAGCGGCGCATCGTGCCGACGGTGATCGATCTGGCCGATCCGTATCTGGCAGAAAAACGGAAAATTGTAAAGGTGCTGGACCCTACACGATACAACCTGGATATTGACAAAATGCTCAAAATGACGTCCGGGTAGTGTCGGCTGAAGGTCAACGGTTGAGAAGGGGAAGGAGCCAGTGTGTTGGGCACCTTCCCTTTGTTGTGTGCAGGGATAACAGAGGGAAAACAAAGGCGGGTCCTGGTTTTTGTGTTCTGATTTCAGGGGGGAGTTATGGCTGAGCAGCCGAAGATTCGGGGAATTGTAGCGGTACTTGTGACGCCGTTTGATGAAGCAGAAGAAGTGGTGTACGAAGATGTGTCGCGCCAGGTAGAAGCGGCGGTAGCTTTTGGAATTGGGGCGGTATGTTTGCCGGCGTATGCCAGCGAGTTTTATAAGCTTTCCGGAAAGGAGCGGCTGGCGGTGGTACGGCAGGCTGTGGAGGCTTCGGCCGGGCGTATTCCGGTGGTGGGTCAGTCCAACCACCCTTCGGCAAAGCAGGCAGGGGACCTGGCACGGGCCAATGCAGATGCGGGTGCAGACGTGATCAGCTTTGCGTTGCCCCGGCAGTTTGGTACGTCAGAGTTAGATTTGCTGGCTTATTGTAAAACGATTTGTAATGCGGTAGAGACGCCGATTTTAATCCAGGATTTCAACCCGGGCGGGGCAACGGTAGGGGAGACTTTTTGCAGGCAGTTGCGTACGTCCTGCGAGAACTTCGAGTACATTAAGCTGGAGGAGCCGCTTCTGGGTCCCAAATTACGGGCCATCCGGGAGGCTACGGAAGACCGGGTGGCGGTGCTGGAAGGCTGGGGAGGAATGTACATGCCTGAGTTGTTGGGCGAGGGGCTTTCGGGTGCGATGCCGGGGTTGGGTCATGCAGATGTGATGAATCGGATCTGGCAGTTGGGAACGTCGGGAGACCTGGAAGGGGCACTGGATGTATTCGACGGAGTGTTGCCACAGGTGGTTTTTTCGTTGCAGAATCTGGAGTTTTACCTGACGGTTGAAAAAAGGCTGCTGGCAGAACGGGGGATTCTGGAGCATGCGACTGTGCGTACGTTGACGCTAACCCCCGATTCAGAAACGCTGGCGCACGCGGACCGGCTGAACGAACGGGTGCTGCGGCTGGTGG
>JAQCGA010000290.1 GCA_027619145.1 bacterium
TTGCACCGGAGATGTGGTTTCGGGTGCTGGGCGCATGGATTCCGGAGGCCAAGGACGAGGTGCTGGTAGATGTGGCCGATTACAGCCACGTGGAAGCCGGTCCGGTGACCCTGCTGGCGGGTCACGATGCGAATTATTGCATGGATCGGACGGACCATCGCCTCGGTCTTCTCTACGATCGCAAGCGACCCCTGGACGGCGATTTTTCTGTGCGGCTACGCACAGCCTTTCGGGCTGCGCTGGTGGCAGGCAAACGCCTGGAAGACGATCCGCTTCTGGAGGGGCGCGCGCGGTTTGGTAGCGAAGATATACTGTTTTTGCTGAACGACAGGCTGAACGCGCCCAACACAGAAGAGACGTTTTCTGCTGTGCGCAAAGACCTGGAAGAGGTGCTGGATGTATTGTATGGACAGGGCGAATATACTTTGACGCACAATACGGACCCGAAGCAGCGGTTCAGCGTACATATCCGCGCCGGGGCGAATTCGGGCCTCTCTTCGTTGCTGCAAAATCTTGATGGGAATTTTTGAAGGTTTTGAACCTTGACAAACCATAAGAAATTTCTATATTTCGGGTAGCGGTTCCTGTCAAGGTCTTTCATTGGCCTGGATTTGCGGATCGATTTGAAGATTTTGCAGACAACGTATTCCCAATCACACTGAAGGAAAGGGGTGAAAAAGGATGGCCTACATCATCGCCGAGCCCTGCGTCGATGTGATGGACAGAGCCTGCGTGGAAGTTTGCCCGGTGGACTGTATTTACGAACCCGATGCGACCACTCTTGCAGAAGATGATCGCCGGGAAATGCTTTATATCCATCCGGAAGAATGCATTGACTGCGGCGCTTGCGAGCCCGAATGTCCGGTGGAGGCGATCTTCGCGGAAGAGGATACGCCCGAAGAATGGAAAGAGTACATCGAGATTAACTCAAAAGCGTTTGAGTAAAAACCATTCAGCGTTCCGGGGGCCGGGTTGATGGGGTTCTTGGACGATGCAAAGCAAAATGCCAGGACCCGATGTTCGGCCCTGGCATTTTGCATTATTTTAAGATATAAATAGAAAGGGAGCGGGGTGTCCGCTCCCTTTCTGCGAGCAGTTCATTATGTATTATCATAAACTTCTGCGAATGCTCGATGCAAACGTGGTGAGTCTATCAGAATTGTTGAGAAAGGATGTGGGATGAACACCCTTTCAGCCCGGGGTCTCTATCGCCCGGAATTCGAACACGATGCGTGCGGTGTGGGTTTTGTGGCTGATATTTCTGGCCGGAAGAACCACCGGATTGTGCAAGGCGCAGTTCAGGCGCTGGCCAACCTGACGCACCGGGGAGCGATGGACGCGGATGCCAAAACGGGCGATGGAGCAGGTGTGCTCACCCAGATTCCTGAAAAGCTGTTTGCTCGCGAAGCGGAGGGACTCCAGTTCCGGCTGCCTGAAGGCGACGGCCTGGCTGTGGGCATGATTTTCTTGCCTCGGTGGGATGCGGTGGCCAATGATCGTTGCCGGATTGTTATTGAGGAAGCCATTGACCACTATGACCTGGTTCTGGTGGGATGGCGACCCGTTCCAGTAGACGAATCGGTTCTGGGTGACAAAGCTGCCGAGATGAAACCCGACATTCAGCAAGTACTAGTACAGCGTGGGGAAGGGATGTCGGACGCCGAATTTGAGCGTGGTCTGTACCTGGTACGCCGGCAGATTGAGCGTTCGGTGCGTCGGCACGGAATTGAAGACTGCTATATCTGCTCTTTTTCCAATCGGACCATTGTGTATAAAGGTATGATGGTGGCTCCGCAGGTGTCACGCTTTTATAAGGATTTGCAGGATCCAGATTTTGAGGCGGCTTTTGCCATTTTCCACCAGCGATACAGTACCAATACGATGCCCAACTGGTTTATGGCCCAGCCCTTTCGCTGTTTGGCCCACAACGGAGAGATCAATACGTTGCGTGGGAACGTCAACTGGATGCAGGCGCGGGAGTCCGAACTTCAGTCCAAGGCGTGGGGGCGGTATATCAGCCGTATCCGGCCGATTGTTGATCCTGCCGGGAGTGATTCGGCAAAACTGGACAATGTATTCGAGGCGATCAATGTGGCGGGCCGAGATCCGCTCCATGCGATGATGATGCTCATTCCGGAAGCGCACCAGAATGTGCCCGATATGCCAAGCGATTTACGCGGGTTTTACGAGTACCACGACTGTTTGATGGAGCCCTGGGATGGCCCTGCTGCGGTGGTGTTCAGTGACGGGGCCGTGGTGGGTGCTACCCTGGATCGGAACGGTCTTCGGCCTGCCCGGTATACCATTACCAACGACGACCTGATTATTATGGGTTCCGAAGTGGGGATGTTGCACATTGACGACCGGCGGGTGGTGGAAAAGGGTCGTTTGGGGCCAGGCGAAATGATTGCTGTGGATACGCTTCGGGGTGTGTTATTAAAAAACGGCGAGATTAAGAAAGAGGTGTCCCGGCGCAGGCCGTATGCCCACTGGGCCCGAGAAAATTTGATTCACCTGGACCGTGCAGATGCAGCGGTAGAGCCGCTGCCGATTTCCACTGAAGATGGTAGCACCTTGAAGCAGCGCCAGACGACGTTTGGGTACACGGCAGATGAAATTGAATATGTACTGATTCCGATTGCCAATGACGGCAAGGAACCGGTTGGTTCGATGGGAGATGATACACCTCTTGCTATGTTGTCTGAACGGTCGCAGCTACTTTATAATTTTTTTACACAGCGGTTTGCCCAGGTGACCAATCCGCCGATTGATCCATTGCGAGAAGAACTGGTGATGTCGCTGGACATGTTGCTGGGTTATCGCCGAAACATGTTCAAGGAGCGGGCGAAACACGCTCGATTGATCCAGATTAAATCGCCTGTTTTGTTTACCTCGGAACTGAACCAGCTTCGCGCAATGCGATTGCCCGAATTTGGCGCAGAAACGCTTCCGGCACTGTTTAACCCGGCCGACGGGCCGGACGGACTGCGCAGAGGGCTAGACCGGCTTTGTGATCAGGCAGCACGTGCAGTAGAAGAGGGGAAGACGCTGCTGATTTTGAGTGATCGAGCCGTGGCGCGCGCACGTGCACCTATCCCAATGTTACTGGCGGTGGGAGCGGTGCACCACCATCTGGTCAGGGAAGGCAAGCGGATGCAGGTCAGCCTTCTGGTGGAATCCGGGGAGCCACGTGAAGTACACCACTTTGCAGCATTAATCGGATATGGTGCCAGCGCTGTGAACCCGTACCTGGCGTTCGAGAACCTGCACCATCTGGTTCGCAAGGAGAAGCTGGAGGAGGCGGTCACGTATCAGAAGGCCCTGGACAATTACCGGAAAGGGCTGGAAGCCGGCATTTTGAAGGTGATTTGTAAAATGGGCATTTCCACCCTGAGCAGCTATCATGGTGCACAGGTTTTTGATGCGATTGGGTTGAAACAGGATCTTATAAGTCGGTATTTTACAGGTACGGTTTCTCAGGTAGGCGGTATTGGGCTGGAGGAAATTGCTCAGGATGTTCTGGACCGACATCAGGAAGCGTTCCGGATCGATTCAGATTCCGAATTGAAGGATGCTGGTATTTACCGATTCCGTCGCGATGGAGAGTATCACGCATTTAATCCTAAGGTATTTAAGGCGATCCATGCGTTGGCCAAAAGTGGGAAGCCCCAGGATTTTATGGAGTACGCTCGGTTGGTAGAGGGGCGTCCCCCGTCTACGCTGCGGGATCTGATGGCCTTCCGCGAGAGCACACCTATTCCGCTGGATGAAGTGGAGCCTGTGGAATCTATTTGCCGCCGGTTTACCACGGCGGCCATGTCGCACGGTTCGTTGTCCAAGGAGGCCCACGAGACACTGGCCATTGCAATGAACCGGATTGGTGGGAAGAGCAACAGCGGTGAAGGTGGAGAAGATCCGACCCGGTACCGGCGATTACCCAATGGCGATTGGGCCAACAGCGCCATCAAACAGGTGGCTTCGGGGCGGTTCGGTGTAACCCCCGAGTACCTGGCCTCGGCGCGGGAAATTGAGATCAAGATGGCGCAGGGCTCCAAGCCTGGCGAAGGTGGCCAGTTGCCTGGCCACAAGGTATCTGCGGAAATTGCGAGTATCCGCCATTCGGTTTCTGGCGTCACGTTGATCTCGCCACCGCCCCATCACGACATTTACAGTATTGAAGATCTTGCACAGCTGATTTATGACCTCAAGCGCATTAACACGCGCGCGAAAATTTGCGTGAAGCTGGTATCTGTAGCAGGCGTGGGAACCATTGCTGCCGGTGTGGTGAAGGGGTTTGCAGATGTTATTCACCTGAGCGGGCACGACGGCGGTACCGGCGCTTCGCCGCTGGGCGCAATTAAGCACTCGGGAAGTCCGTGGGAACTGGGTTTATCAGAAATTCAGCAGACGCTTGTACACAATGACCTGCGCGGGCGAGTAACCTTACGCGCAGACGGTGGGTTCAAAACCGGACGAGACGTAATTATTGCAGCAATTCTGGGTGCGGAAGAATTCGGGTTTGGCACGGCGGCGCTGGTGGCCGAAGGGTGTGTGATGGCCCGGCAGTGCCATCTCAATACCTGTCCGGTGGGCGTGGCCACCCAGAAGCCAGAATTGCGAAAGCGGTTTACAGGTACGCCAGAAATGGTTGTGCACTTCTTTACGAGCCTGGCAGAGCAAATTCGCGAAATGCTTGCGAAACTGGGGTACCGGTCTCTGGAAGGTTTGATTGGGCGAACAGAGCTTCTGGAAGCGCGGATTGACCCCGAGCGGCCCCGGTGGCGCGGCATTGACCTGGACGGTATTCTGGCGGATCCAGATCCGGGAGGCACGCGACCCCGGTACCATACCCGGGAGCGGAACGACCGGCCCGATGCACCGATTGACGACCTGCTGTTGCAGGATGCGATGGATGCGATTAAAGAGAACAGTTCGATTACGTTGCGTTACGATATTCAGAACACCCGCCGTGCTGTAGGTACCAAGTTGGCCGGAGAGATTGCGTTCCATTACGGCGACAAAGGGATGGACGGCGTGATTGAATGTCGGTTTCAGGGCAGCGCGGGCCAGAGTTTTGGCGCATTCTGCATTCGCGGATTGCGGTTGATTTTGATTGGAGAAGCCAACGATTATGTGGGCAAAGGCATGCACGGTGGTGAAATTGTGGTGATGCCGTCTGGACATGCACGGTTTCAGAGCCATAAAAACGTGATTGTAGGCAACACGGTTATGTACGGTGCCACAGGTGGTACGCTGTATGCGGCCGGCTGTGCCGGGGAACGGTTTTGCGTGCGTAACAGTGGCGGACACGCCGTGGTTGAAGGCCTGGGAGATCATGGGTGCGAATATATGACGGGTGGTGTGGTGACAATTCTGGGTGAAACCGGTCGCAATTTTGGGGCAGGAATGACCGGTGGCGTGGCCTACGTACTGGATGAGGATCGCGTGTTTGAACGGCGGTTTAATTCCCAGCTTGTGGGTGTGCAACGCGTGATGGATGCAGAGGATATCAGTTTGTTACAAAAAATGATTGGCCGGCACCTGGAATATACCAATAGTCGCCGGGCCAGCGAGGTGATTACCCGGTGGGAGCACTATTTGCCGTTGTTCTGGAAGGTTGCCCCGCATGCGCCCGAAGAGGAGGATGAACTGGTGATTCCCCAGCGATACCAGGAGATTCATAGACAGACTCACAAGCGGAAAGTGCAGGAAGAACGGGCGAAGGTTCAGGAAGCCAGAGAAGGCAAATAAGAAGTTGAAGCGTGTCCAAAAGCGCCCCTGAAAAGGGG
>JAQCGA010000291.1 GCA_027619145.1 bacterium
GGCCATGAGGAAACGCTGTTTGCCATTGCAACAGACCCGAAGGCATCTCGGACGAGTGTGAGTATTTATTACAAGCAGCCGGTTCGTGAAGAAGGCACGGAGGCGGCATATCGGCAGAGCCTGGTGGAGTCGCTGTATAATGGAATGTTGAATGCGCGATTGAGCGAGTTGACGAAAAAGCCCGATGCGCCGTTCTTATATGGTAACTCTGGGCAGGGGCGCTTTATTCGGACGAAGGAATTTTATTATTTGGGCGGGGGTGTCAAGGAAGATGGGATCCTGCGCGGTCTGGAGGCGTTGCTTACAGAAGGGGCGCGTGTGCAGCAGCACGGGTTTACACAGACCGAACTGGAGCGCGAAAAGGTGGAGATGCTACGCGGGATGGAACGGACCTACGAGGAGCGGGATAAGCTTCAATCCCGCGGGTTTGCGTCTGAATATATTCGGCATTATTTGACGGGAGAACCGATTCCGGGTATCGAATATGAGTACGGGCTGTATCAGAAGTTGCTTCCAGGCATTCAACTGGAGGAAGTGAACCGGTTGGCTGGGGAATGGATTACAGATCACGATCGAGTGATTCTGTTGGACGGGCCGGAGAAGGAAGGTGTGGAGATGCCCACGGAAGAAGCTCTGGCGGAGGCTATTGCGCGGGTGGCACAGGTACAGGTTGCGGCATATGAGGACCGGGTGTCCGATCAGCCGCTGGTAGAAACACTTCCACAGGCGGCCGAAATCGTTCAGGAAACACAGGTTTCGGAACTGGGTGTGACGGAGTGGGCGTTGGGGAATGGGGTTAAGGTAGTGTTGAAACCGACCGATTTCAAGAACGATCAAGTTTTGTTTTCTGCGTTCAGTCCGGGTGGACATTCGCTGGTTTCGGATAAGGACTATGTTTCGGCAACCAGTGCGGTATCTGTGCTGCGAGAGAGTGGGGTGGGCGCGTTTGATCTGGTGGCATTACAGAAAAAACTGGCGGGTAAAGCTGTGGGTGTGTCACCCTGGATTGGGGATTTGCAGGAGGGGATGAATGGGAGTGCATCGCCGAAGGATCTGGAAACGTTGTTTCAGTTGATTTATCTGTCTTTTACTGCGCCAAGAAAAGATACGACTGCGTTTCTGGCCTACAAGGAGCGGATGCTGGGGATGTTGAAGAACCGAAGTGCGGACCCGCGTGCAGCATTTGGCGATACATTGCAGGTGACGCTTGCACAGCATCACTATCGTGCCCGGCCCTGGTCTGAGGCCTTGTTGGAGGAGATGGATCTGGACCGGTCCCTTGAGGTGTACAGGGATCGATTCGCAGATGCGAGCGATTTCATATTTGTGTTTGTGGGTAATCTGGACACGGCTCAGGTGAAACCTCTGGTGAAGACTTATCTGGGCGGATTGCCTGCGTTGCATCGGAATGAGACCTGGAAGGATGTTGGGGTGCGCCCGCCCGAAGGGGTTCTGGAAAAAATTGTACGCAAGGGATTGGAGCCCAAGAGCAATACTCGAATTGTGTTCACCGGTCCATTTGAATGGACGAGGCAGAACCGGTACGATTTGGATGCGATGACACAGGTGCTGGGGATTAAGCTACGCGAGGTGATGCGGGAAGATATGGGCGGAACCTACGGGGTAGGAGTTTGGGAGTCTACGTCGCGTTATCCCAGAGAAGGGTACAGTATTAATGTGAGTTTTGGCTGCTCGCCGGAACGTGTGAACGAGCTGATGGAGGCAGTGTTTGCGCAGGTCGACAGTTTGAAGCGTGTAGGCACAACAGATGTGTATTTGAATAAGGTGAAGGAGAGTCAGCGGCGTGGCCGGGAAGTTGCGATGAAGGAGAATGGGTTCTGGCGCGGTGCTCTGGAGTCTGTTTATGAACACGGACAGGACCCATTGACGATTTTGACCTACAATGAGCTGGTGGAAGGTTTGACGCTGGAGGCGGTGCAGAAGGCGGCGCAGAAGTATTTTGACATGAGAAACTATGTAAGAGTGGTGTTGTATCCGGAGACAATGGAGGGTAGAGAAGAATAGACAGATTGAGGCGTTGAAGAAGTCTCGATGGTTCATATTCTGTTGCAAGATGAGTCAAGGGGGGTGTGATGGCGAAGCGGCGGATTGAGGATGGGCATCGGGCGCTGGAGATTCACCGGGCCATGGAGGTGGACCGAAAGACTTATCTGGATTATATGACGTTCCAGGCTGCTGGCCCGCCCCTGTTTACGGAGATTTTTGGACCCCTTATTGGCCTGAAGGACGAATGGCAGGCGCAAGGTGCGAGTCCGGAGGAGCTGGATTTCTCGGTATTTCGCTACCGGCGTCCTATGGCGCATTTGGTTCAGGTGAATACAGGGTGGATGGGAGGGGTGGAGCCAGAAATTCTGGAAGAGACAGACGAGTACATGATTGGGAAGGATCGGTACGGGCGGAAAGTGAAGCTGTTCAAGCAGTCGGCCACGTTGCCTTTGCCGCTGGACCATCCGGTAGAGACCATGGACGATTGGCTACGGGTGAAATCTCATTACATGTTTTCCGAGGAGCGGTTCGTACGAGGGAGGAAGGAAGGTGCGCTGAAGGCACGGGAACAGGGGCTGGTGATTTCGGTGGGGATGCCCGGCGGGTTTGATGAACCGCGCCAGCTTCTGGGTGAGGCGGCACTCTGTGAGGCGTATTATGCGCAGCCGGAGATGATTTATGACATGCTGGAGACGATGGGCAGTACAGCGGTACAGGTGCTGGAACGGGTTTCTGCGGAGGTCCCGGTAGATCAGCTTTTTGTGCATGAAGATATGGCCGGCAAGAGCGGTCCACTGGCGGGGCCTCGCCAGGTAAAAGAATTCCTGCAACCGTACTACCGCAGGGCGTGGGATATGCTGGCAGACCGGGGCGCGCGTTTGTTCGCCCAGGATTCGGATGGAGATATGAATCCTGTAATTCCGGCGTTTCTGGATGCCGGGATTAATTTGATGTACCCCAATGAGCCTGCGGCGGGGGTGGATATTGTGAAGCTACGCATGGAGTATGGGACAAAACTGGCTTTCTGGGGTGGAATTGACAAGCACGTGTTGCGGCGAAGCCGGGAGGAGATTGAGGCGGAGCTGGAGTACAAGGTTCCGCCGATGGTGAAATCAGGAACTCTTTTGCTGGGATTAGATCACCGCATTCCGAATGGTACGCCACTGGAGAATTACCGGTTTTATATTCAAAAGGCCTGGGCGATTATAGACCGTGAATACGCAGCTCTTGAAGGATAGATGGATTTTTCGTGGGGTGAACCACGCGACATGAAAGGGAACAGGATGGCAGCGTTCAAAAAAGCGGGTGATATTAAGGTAGGGGTGATTGGGTACGGCGGGGCGTTTAATATGGGGCGGCGGCATTTGGAAGATATGCAGATTGCCGGTATGACGCCGGTTGCGGTAGCTGAGTTGGATCCGGAGCGACTGCAGGTGGCCGTGCAGGATTTTCCCGGTATTCAGGGGTTTGACTCGCCGGTGAAGATGCTGGAAGAATCGGACGTGAATCTGGTGGTGTTGATTACGCCGCACAATACGCACGCGAAGCTGGCGTTGCAGTGCTTGAGAGCAGGGCGCCATGTGATTAGCGAGAAACCGCTTGCGATTACCACTGCGGATTGTGATGCGATGATTCGGGAGGCCCAGAAGCGGAAGTTGCTACTGTCCACATACCACAATCGGCATTGGGACGGGTGCGTTCTGGAGGCGGTGGATCAGCTTATAAAGAAGAAGGCGATTGGAGATGTGTACCGAATTGAAGCGCATATTGGCGGATTTGGGCAACCGGGAGACTGGTGGCGGAGCAGCCGGAAGATTTCGGGCGGGATTCTGTACGACTGGGGGGTACATCTGCTGGAGTATTCTTTGCAGTTAATCGATTCTGAAGTTGTTGAAGTCAGTGGATATGCCAAATCTGGATTTTGGGCGTCCAAGACGAAATGGAAAGAAGATACGAATGAAGATGTAGCCTCTGCGGTGGTGCGTTTTGAAAACGGGGCGTGGTTGAATTTGACAGTTTCGTCGCTGGAGGCAAATCCGAAACAGGGGCAACTGGAGATCGCAGGTACAAAAGGAAGTTATGTGTTTGACGGACGAACCTTCGAGTTGATCCAGCAGAAGGGCGACCGGAAGGTTATTACAAAGGGCAACAACCGGCCCAGCACGTGGGAAGAGTTTTACAAGAATGTTGCCGCAAATTTAATGGGAAAAGCGGAGCTGGTCATTACACCCGAATGGTCCCGGCGTCCCATTCACATTCTAGATCTGGCGGTGAGAAGCGCGGCACAGGGACGGGCCATTAAAGCAAAATACAGGTAAAACTCATTGCGTTTTTGAGTAAGCTGATTTTCATTTTTCCGATTCTTGTCGGGGGATTTTCATGGCATCGAAGAAGAAGGACACGGTATATCATACGCCACCGGTGTTTACGCCGCCAGATGTGACAGTCATGCAGGGATATTCGTCGCGTTTGTCCGGTGCGCCGGAAGACAATATTGCTTTCCGGATGACGACGGGTGCATCCAGTTACGATGTCACGTTTTATCGGTTGGGTGAAGGTGGGGAAGTCGTTGGAGCGTTGAAAGGGGTGGAAGGGCGCGTACAGGCCTGCCCGGAAAAGGCCTGGGAAACAGGGTGTGATTGGGCAACAGATTTTTACTGGGTTATCCCGGAAGAAGCGCGAACAGGAATGTATGCCGGGAAGTTTGTAGATGGGAACGGAGCGGTGTGTTATGTACCATTTGTGGTGAAGCCCCGGTTTGATCAGAAGGGAGATGTGGCTCTGCTGGCATCCACGAATACATGGAATGCTTACAATGGTTGGGGGGGGATGTCTGCATACAGTGAACCACAGCCCAAGACGTTGAGTCTGGACCGGCCGATGCCGGTGGCTACACCAGCAGGCGAGGGCCGGAATCATCTGGTGCGGGCAGAAATGTGGGCGCTGGACTGGATGGAGTCGTGTGGGTATAAGACGGATGTGTATGCGGATATGGACCTTCATCAGGGCTGGGACTGGTTGAAGGAGTACCGAGCGCTGGTGGTCAGTACGCACAGCGAGTACTGGTCTGAACCGATGCGGGACCACCTGGATGCGTATCTGGCTTCGGGTGGGAGTCTGTTGTATTTATCCGGCAACGGAGTTTACTGGAAAGTGACGTACGATCCGTCTTGCCGTGTGATGGAGATCCGTAAGGATGGAAAGCCACATTATCAGACCGGTGAACCGGGTGGGTTGTGGCGAAACCTGGGCAGGCCCGAACACGGGGTGCTGGGGGTGGGCTATGCACGGCCGGGGTATATGACGTTTGCGCCTTATCGAGTGGAGGAGGCTACGCACTGGATCTTTGATGGGCTGGATTTGAAGAACGGCGATTTGATTGGGCAAGAGGGGATCAATGGGGGACCAGCAAGTGGGTGGGAAGCAGACCAGGTACGGGAGGGGTGGTCACCGGAAAATCTGGTGGTGCTGGCACGGGGAATCAATGCGGAAGATTATATGATGCCGGGTGAGTCTGCGGTATATCCGGATCCGAATTATGAGTGGGATGGAAAAGGTGGTGCGCATATGACGTATTACGATCATTCGGGTGGTGGGGGTGTGTTTTCCGTGGGGTCTATTGCGTTTGGTGGGAGTTTGGTGGTGGACAAGCCGTTGCAGGGCGTGGTGCGGAACGTGCTGGATCGATATTTACAGAAAAAGTAAAATTTCCAACGGAGGGGTTATGGCCGAAGTACAGAACCCGGCGGCCCCGTACGATTTACACCTGCATACGTACTG
>JAQCGA010000292.1 GCA_027619145.1 bacterium
GGACCGAGGCTGGTGTGAGAAGAGGATGGTGTTGTCAATTGACGGGTGCAAGTTTTGGGTTGCCAGATGGTCCTGTTCGAGGGTGAATGTAGTCAGGTGCATTGTATAAGGAGTACACGATGAGTGTGCGGAGAGGTTCTCTGGTCTGGTTGGTTGTACTGGGACTGGTGGATGTGGTGATTCCTGTACCGATTCTGGGCTTGATTCTGATCTACGTAATTTTTGAGCGTCCGGCGTGGTTCCGGGAACGGGTGCGGGCAGTTTACGGTGAGCCGATTTGACCTGTGAAAGGGAAGTGAAAAGGGGTTTCCATGAAACGGCTGTATCTGGTTCGGCATGCGAAGTCAAGTTGGGGAGAACCGGGGCAAACAGATTTTGAACGCTCGCTGGATGAGCGCGGGAAGCGAGATGCGCCGATGATGGGAAAGCGATTGCAGGCGCGCGGTGTGCTGCCGGAGTTGATCGTTTCCAGCCCTGCGAAGCGGGCCATCAAGACGGCGCGGGTGATTGCGGAGGAGATTGGGTACCCGGCAAAGGATATTGTGCGAGAAGCGGCAATTTATAATGCGGACCTTTCGGATTTGATTGCGGTCGTCCGTGGGCTGGACGATTCGGTGCAGGAGGCCATGCTGTTCGGGCACAATCCGGGTTTTACAGCGTTGGCACGTTCGCTGGTAGATTCATCGGTGGGCGATATGTCTACGTGTGCGGTGTTCTGTGCGGCTTTCGATGTGGATACCTGGCAGGATGTTGCAGGAGGTGGAGGGCAATTGGAATTTTTCGATTTTCCAAAATTACATGGGTGATCCATTTGCGGTTGGTTTTGACGTGAGGAGGAAGGTTCGATGATTATAGATTCCCACGTATATTGTTTTGAGCCGGGGGACGATGCCGCTGGGTTTGCCAGCAGGGAAGAACACCTGCGCTGGGTTCAAGAAGCGCAGGGGTTGCACCACCAGCCAGCCTGGCGAGTGCGGGACCGGGCTCCGGCATCTTCTGAAGGGTTGATTCCGGAGTCGTATGCGCACTGGGCTGAGATGCCAGATGTAAATTTTCGGATTGATCACGCCAAGGGGCGGGTGGTGTGGACGATTGATGGAGAGGATTATACGAAGCAATTTTATCCGCCGAATTTGCGAAATCTGGAGTTTACGCCGGAGAGTTTGATTTCCGAGATGGATTACGCGGGTGTGGATATGGCGGTGATTCATACGAATCCGATGTTGACGCGCGATGTGGGGTTCCTGGCCGAGTGTGTTCGGTTGTATCCGGATCGGTTGCGCTGTATGGCACCGGTGGACGAATGGCGTATTTTAAGTGAGATGGATGTGGTGATAGAGGAGATGAACGCGGCGGTTGTGGAATCTGGATTGCACGCGATTAAATTTAATGCACGTCCGGCATATTTTTTTACGAATGAGCCGTGGGATTCGGAGAGGTATCGGCCGTTCTGGGATGCGGCAACTGCGTTGAATGTGCCTATTTTTTTTACGTTAGGTTCGGGGCCGAGGGATGTGACACGGAGGATGACGTCGGATGCTGGTCGGGAAGGATACCTGAAGGAACAGAAGGTGTTGATGCGGTGGATGGAACGGTATCCGGATGCGGTAGTAAATTTAACGCACGGGTTTCCGTGGCGCGCTTTTGTGGCGGGTGAAGGATTTATGGCGATGCCGGAGGAGATCTGGGAGCCGTTCCAGAGCCCAAACTGTCACCTGGAGGTTTGTTTTCCGGTGCGGATTGGAGACTGGTTCGATTTTCCGTATCCGGAGGTGTGGCCGGTGTTGGAGGAGATGGTGGAGCGTGTTGGGGCGAACCGGTTGAACTGGGGGACGGATATGCCGTTTCAGAATCGGTTCTGCACGTACCGGCAGTCCCGGCGGTGGATAGAGAAATACTGTACTTTTTTGAGTGAAGAAGACCTTCAGCTGATTATGGGTGGGACGACGGCGAAGATGATGGGGATGGATTTTGTGGAGTAAGGCGATGACAGGCGAACGTATCCGCCCGTATATGCAGAATATTTTATCTGAGGAAATTCATTTATGGCAGAAGCGATGTCTGAGCAGGAGACCGGTTGGGATTTGAGCAGTTTTTTCCCGGAGTTCAACGGGCCGGAGATGGTGGCGTTTAAGGAGACACTTCAGAAGGATCTGGATGGGCTACAGAAACGGGCAGCGGCACTGCCGGGTCTTCTGGACGAGAACCAGACGGAATGGGAGACGGTGTTTGTTGAGACAGAGGAATTGCTGACGCGGTTGCATCACCTGGGGTCGTACGTGGGGTGTTTGACGGCGGCGGATGCGCGGAATGAATCTTATCAACGCGAAGAGGCCGCATTTTCGCTAATTGGGGCTGCGTTTTCGAAATTGCAGGTGGAACTGCTTCGGGGAATTAAGGAAACGCCGGAAGAGGTGTTCGACGCTTTTGTGAGTCGAGCGGCGTTTGAAGGCGCGGACCATGGGTTGCGGCAGATGCGCCGGGAGTCCCGGTTTACAATGTCTGCAGACCGGGAGGCTCTTGCGGCGGATCTGGGTGTGGATGGGTTGCACGCGTGGGGGCGGCTGTACGATGGGGTGTCCGGAAAGCTGGAGTTTGAGATGGTGTACCCGGATGGGCGGAAAGAACAGGTGCCGATGGCTCAGCGGCGGTCGTTGATGGAAGATACGGACCGGAAGGTTCGCCGGGCAGCATTTGAAGGTGGGAATGCAGCGTGGGAGGGTGTGGAGACGGTGGCTGCGGCGGCGCTGAATGCGATTTCGGGTACACGGTTGACACTGAATCGGTATCGGGAGATTCCACATTTTTTGGAGGTGGCGTTGTTCCAATCCGGAATTACGCGAAAGACGTTGGACGCGATGTTTGAAGCGATTTTTTCGGAAGTGGAACTGGGGCGTCGGATTTTCAGGTTGAAGGCCGATGCGATGGGTACAAAGGGAGTGGCGTGGTACGACCTGGGGGCCCCGCTGCCGATTCCGAACCAGGAGGTGATGTCCTGGGAGCGGGCGAAGTCGCTGGTGAAGGATTCGTTTTCTCGGGCGTACCCGGAACTGGGAACATTTTTGCAGCATATGTACGATCAGCGCTGGATTGAGTGGGAGCCGAGGCCGGGGAAACGGCCGGGTGCGTTCTGTACGGGGTCGTTGCTTACGCGGGAGTCCCGGGTGTTTATGACGTATAACCGGACATTGGGCGATGCGCTGACGCTGGCGCACGAGGCGGGGCACGCGTTTCACAGTTATATGTTGCGGGAGATGCGGCCGTTTGCGACGGATTATCCAATGACGCTGGCGGAATCTGCATCTACGTTTGGGGAGATGATCCTGGCAGATGGGGCGATGGCAGACCCGGCGTTGAGTGAGGTGCAGAAGGCGTTGATGCTGGATGTAGAGGTGGGGCACGGGGCAATTTATTTGATGGATATTCCGGTTCGGTATGAGTTTGAGAAGGCGATGTACGAAGAGCGGATGAAGGGTGAGTTGTCTGTGAGTCAGATCAAGGAGTTGATGGCGCAGACGCAGCGGCGGGTGTTTGGGGATGTGCTGGAGGAAGGGGGCGAGGATCCGTACTTCTGGGCGTCCAAGTTACATTTTTATATTACGGGGGTTACGTTTTACAATTTTCCGTACACCTTCGGGTACCTGTTGAGCCGGGGGTTGTTTGCCATGTTCAAGCAGGAGGGACCAGCGTTTTTGCCCCGGTATGAAGATTTTTTGCGGTTGACGGGAAGCGATACGGTGGAGAATGTAGCGCAACGCAGCATTGGCCAGGATTTGGAGCAACCGGATTTCTGGGTGAAGGCCATCCGGAGTTTGGAGGAACCGCTGGCGAAGTTGGAAGCGGTACTGCCGAACGTGATGCCCTCGGAGGGGCGGTCGTGAAGATAACGGATGTGCAGACATTTGTGGTGGGCAACCCGTGGAAGAACTGGGTGTTCATTAAACTGTATACGGACGAAGGTCTTTACGGGGTGGGTGAAGCGACGGTGCACCGCCAGGCGAAGACGGCGGAGGCTGCGGTGATTGAAATGCGGCGGTATTATCTGGGGCGAGATCCGTTCAATGTGGAGGAGATTTACGGGGAGCTTGCAAAGGCGAGTGCGCCAGCGTGTGTGAGGGCGGCTGTAGATATGGCGTGTTGGGATTTGATGGGGAAGGCGCTGGGAGAGCCGGTGTATCGGTTGATTGGCGGGCAGTGCCGGGACCGGGTTCGGGCGTATGCGAACGGGTGGTACCAGGTGGACCGGGAGCCGGAGGCGTTTGCAGAGCGGGCAAAAGAGGTGGTTGGAAAAGGGTATGGGGCGTTGAAGTTCGATCCGTTTGGGAGTGCTCATGGGGAGATGTCTCAGGCGGAGATTGAGTTGTCGCTGGAGATTGTGTCGGCGGTTCGGGATGAAGTGGGACCGGGTGTGGAGCTGTACATTGAGGCGCATGGGCGTTTTGATCCGTTGCTGGGGGTGAAGATTGGGCGGTTGCTGGAGCCGTTCAATCCGGGTTGGTTTGAGGAGCCGGTGCGTTCTCCGCAGATGGATGATCTGGCGTTGATTGCGTCGAAGCTGGCGGTGCCGGTTGCGGCGGGCGAGGGGTTGTCTGGGAAAGAGGCGTTTCTGGAGTTGTTGAATAAGAAGGCGGCGCAGATCATTCAGCCCGATCCGATTCCGGCAGGTGGGATTACGGAGATGAAGAAAATTTGTGCGATTGCCCAGGCGCACCATGTGAGAGTAGCTCCGCACAATGCCCAGGGGCCGGTGTGTACGGCGGCATGTTTGCATATTGACGCGGCTACGCCAAATGTGATGGTGCAGGAGATGTTCGAAGATTTTGCCACGCCGCTGGCGCACCAGATTGTGGATTTTCCGGTTGAGGTAGAAGACGGGTACGTGCGGATTCCGGACCGGCCGGGGTTGGGGGTGGATCTGGATGAGGTGGAGATGGCGAAGCATCCGTACGACGAGGGGAATTTTCTGGATTTGTACGGGAAAGGTGGGTGGGAGAAGAGGAAAAGGAATCTGTGAGCGCCCTCATCCCCCGGCCCCTTCTCCCGCGTGCGGGAGAAGGGGAGATTGTGGGGTGCGAGAATCGCACCTTTAGGGTACGGGCGGAAATAACGGGTTTGGGCGATCAAATAGAAAAGGTATTTAATATTCACGCGTTTTTCAGGGTTTTGTAGGGGCGACCCCCTGTGGTCGCCCGGCTGTCTATCGATAAATACCGGGCAGCCATAAGGGGCTGCATCTATCGGGTGAATAATTGGGCCGGTACGGGTGAGATTTTTGACAAACGATGAGGAGGTTTGACATGGCGGATCGGGTTCGATGGGGGATTCTGGGTACGGGGTCGATTGCGAAGCAGTTTGCGAAGGGGCTGGAAGCGATACCGGATGCGGATCTGGTGGCGGTGGGGTCGCGGTCGCAGGAGACCGCGGATGCATTTGGGGAGCAGTTTAAGGTAAAGAAGCGGCATGCGAGTTATGAAGCACTTGCAGAGGATGGGGAAGTGGATGCGGTGTATGTGGCTACGCCACATTCGTTGCATAAAGAGAACAGTATTATGTGCTTGAGGGCAGGGAAAGCGGTTTTGTGTGAGAAGCCGTTTACGATTAACAGTGGGGAAGCACAGGATGTGGTGGATGTGGCCCGGGAGACGGGGATTTTTCTGATGGAGGCGATGTGGTCCCGGTTTTTGCCGGTGATGGTGCGGGTGCGTGAATGGCTGGCAGAGGGGAAAATTGGGGAGCAGAAGATGCTGGCGGCAGATTTTGGATTTGGGT
>JAQCGA010000293.1 GCA_027619145.1 bacterium
CATTTTTTATCGTCTGGTGAAGACGCAACAGGAGACGTCTGCCATTATGGAAGTAGGCGCAGGTACCCCAGAGGTAGTTCCCGAGTAGGGGCGACCCACCGGGTCGCCCTCCCATGATTGATTAAACATCGGGTGCCCAGGAATAGCTGGCAGGAATCGAATTTGAATTGCAACTTGTGAAGTGCAGAAATCTGGAGGTCGAAGGTGAACCTGGAAGAAAAGCAGAACGATGTGGCCAATTCGCACGTGGCCGAAAGCGAGGAGTGGAAGCCAACACCCATTGAGGTGCCGCATCCCAAACGTGTGGATGCAAAGGACATACGCCTGTTTCGAGAGCCTCCGTGGCGGCTTCGGATGACGATTGAGCGAGACCGTTCTTACACAAAGGTGAAGGTTGTACGTGCGGCCCCTCTTTCTAACCCCGAGAAGTACATCTGTTTCCTGGATGCGAAAGATGAGTCCATTTGCATGGTGGACAGCCTGAAAGATTTGACGGAAGACAGCTGTACGCTGGCCCTGGAAGAGTTGGAACAGCGCTATTTAACGTCGCAGGTCCGCACGGTTTATTCTATTCGGAACGAGTACGGGGTATCGTATTGGGACGTGGAGACAGACCGCGGAAGGCGCGAGTTTGTGGCAAAAGGTGTGGCTGAAAATGTGCAGTGGCTTGGCGAGAAGCGGATGATCATTCTGGATGTGGATGGAAATCGGTTTGAAGTTCCAGATCTGGACGGGCTGGATCGCAAGAGCGCAGGGATGATTGAGATGGTGTTATAGCAAAGGGATACACCGGGGAGAAGAAAATAGGTTGATACGGGTCGATCAAAGAGGGAGCGTTTCATGAAACGGGTGGTGGGAAAGATTCTGGCATGGATAGGTGGGATTACGCTGTTTATTGCCGGGGTGTTGGTTGCCGTCGCGCTCATTTCTGGAGGAGAGGATGCGGTTCCAGAAGCCACGGTGCTTACGCTGGATCTGGGATCTGAATTGCCTGAAGATCTTCCGGACCATGTATTGGCACGCATCGCGGGTTCTGGGCAGTTGACCGTTCGGGAGGTCGTAGAGACGCTGGAGAGGGCTGCAGAAGACGAACGGGTGGTCGGGTTGGTTGCTCGTGTGGGGAGAGGCGGGCTGGGGTTTGCAAAAACGCAGGAGATTCGAGATGCGGTGCGATTTTTTGCCGAAAGCGGAAAACCGACGGCGGCCTTTTCTGAGTCTTTCGGCGAGTTTGGTCCGGGTACCGGCAGTTATTACCTGGCTACAGGTTTCGACCGGATCTACCTCCAACCCACGGGGTATGTGGGGCTCATAGGACTTGCGGCGCAAGTCCCGTTTTATAAAGGGGCGTTGGACAAACTGGGTGTGGTCCCCCGGATGGGCAACCGCAAAGAGTATAAGACCGGAATCTACCCTTTGACGGAAACGGCGTTTCCTCCCGCACAGCGAGAGGCGCTAGACTCGCTCCTGGAATCACTTTTTAGCCAGATCGTACATGGAATTGCAGGAGCAAGAGGGCTTACGCCAGATGGCGTTCGTGCGATGGTAGATCAGGGGCCTCTGGCCGCGCAAGAGGCTCTGGAGGTGGGACTGGTGGACAGCCTTGCCTACCGGGATCAAGTTCTGGATGATGCCAGATCCTGGGCCGCCCACGCAGAGCTTCTTTCCCTATCTCAGTATATGGAACGTACGGAGGAATCGGTTGCTTCCGGACATACAGTGGCGCTGATTTATGGTGTGGGCGAGGTGACCGGTGGAAAGAGCCGGAACAATCCTCTGTCGGGGGATGGAACGATGGGGTCGGATACGGTAACGCGTGCGTTTCGAGCTGCTGTGAAAGACCCCGGTGTAAAAGCGATTCTGTTTCGTGTGGACAGTCCCGGAGGGTCGTATGTGGCTTCGGATGTCATCTGGCGGGAGACGGTACGCGCGAAAGAGGCTGGAAAGCCTGTGATTGTATCTATGGGGAACGTGGCCGGTTCTGGCGGGTACTTCGTAGCCATGGCCGCAGATCGAATTGTGGCACAGCCCGGCACGTTGACGGGTTCGATTGGTGTGTACGGAGGCAAGCTGGTGGTGTCGCAGTTGTCTGAGAAACTCGGAATTACGTGGGATGAAACGCACGTAGGAGAAAACGCAACGATGTGGTCTTCTGTGCAGGATTTTACCCCAGAGCAGTGGCAAAAATTCCAGGTGTATCTGGACAGAATTTATGATGATGTTACATCCCGTGTGGCAAAAGCGAGAGGACTGTCTGAGGAGCAGACAGAGTCTGCTGCGAAGGGACGCGTATGGACAGGTGAGGATGCCTTTGCCAGGGGCCTGGTGGATACACTGGGCGGATTTCAGGTAGCGAAAGTACTGGTAAGAGAGACACTCGGCCTGAGTCCAGGTGCACTGTTGACGCTGAAACGCTTTCCAGAAAAAAAATCGCTGGTGGAGCTGGTTCTGGATCAGGCGAGAGATGGACAGGATGCCCTGGGGGGCATGGAGGTGCTGGTGCGGATGCTGTCGCGATCAGGGATTTGGCGCATGGTGCGGGCTGCTGGGGGAGACGGAAGCGGCATGTTGCGCATGCCAAACGTTGAACTGGTGGAGTAGTGGCCCGGCAGAAAATCGAGTTTCTCGAAAGCCCCGCTCTTGAAATGAGAGTGGGAAAAGCGCTCTGGACAGGTTTCCGGAGCGCTTTTCATTTTCGACCTGTTATTGCTCGTCAGGGAGTGGATGCCTCTTGGCAGATCCGGGTAGCAATTCTGCTGGACATCCTGTATGGCTGTGGATATCTTTTTTATTCACAAATCGACTAGGCTAAGGAGGAGGTATGGCGATCTATCGTGGTCCGGTAAAAATGGTGATTCTGGATTGGGCAGGGACAACCGTGGATTACGGGTGTTATGCACCAATGGTGGTGTTTCAGGAAGTGTTCAGACGGCGTGGGGTAGATATTACGGTGGGCCAGGCGCGGGAGCCGATGGGGATGGCAAAACAGGACCATATCCGGGCGATTTCGCGTATTGAGGAAGTAGCGATGGCCTGGAAGCGCGTGTACGGACAGGTCTGTAGTGAAGAGGATGTGAGGAGGATGTTTGAAGAGGATTTTAAACCGCTACAGGTAGAATGCATTGGGCGATACGCCGGTTTGATTCCAGGTACGCTGGAGACTGTAGAAGCCCTGCGCAAGAAAGGAATTCGAATCGGGACAACAACGGGTTATTTCACCGAGGCGGCACAGATCAATGCCGATGAAGCAAAAAAACAAGGATATGAACCGGATACATCCGTGTGCGCAAGCGACGTGCCTGCGGGCCGGGATGAGCCCTGGATGGTGTTCCGCAATATGGAAATGGCGAGAGTTTTCCCTGCTGCTTCGGTAGTAAAAGTAGGCGATACACGGCTGGATGTTGGCGAAGGGCTGAACGCGGGGGTGTGGACTGTCGGCCTGTCGCGTACGGGCAACCAGGGGGGATTGAGTGAGGCCGAACTGGCAGATTTACCAGAGGCCGAGCGCCGTGCGAGGATTGCGCACGCAGACCAGTCGCTGAAAGATGCGGGCGCACATTTTGTTGTGGAATCCATAGGAGATCTGTTGCCGATTCTTGAGCAAATTGAGGCCCGGTTGCACGCGGGTGGGCGGCCCTAATGCCAGGGCGCGCAACGAAAACTGAGCCAATCACTGAGGCGAGGGCGGCGGTGCTTGTGCGGCCGGGAGCGTCGTTTGAAATCCGATGCTTTCCAGTGCGGCCACCTGGACCGGGAGAGGTGCTGGTTCACACGTCTTGTTGCACTGTATGTGGTTCAGATATCCACGCCTGGACGGGGCGAAGGCCGCCCACGTTTCTTCCGGCAATCGTTATCGGATGAAGCAGCAGCAACGGCGATGTGTGCAGGGGCAACACTGGTGAACGCATTTGAAGGAATGGAAGGGCCAGCCTGGCGTTCTGTTGTGTTGATGGGCATGGGAATGTTGGGGTTGTGGGGCGTGCGACTGGCTCTGGCGCAAGGAATGGATACGATCTTATGGCTGGATGTGGACGAGAGACGGCTTGATCTGGTGCGATCGGTGGGCGCTACGGCAACGTTGATGACAGGAGGGTTAGGTGCAGAAACGGTAGCGGCATTTGTAAAAGAACATACAAACGGCCGCGGCGCGGACCTCTGTGTAGATCTTACCGGGAACCTTTCGGCCATCATGTCCGGGATGGCTTCGCTTCGTACAGGAGGCTGTTTGAAACTGGTGGGATCTGTGATTCCATCTGAGCCTTTCCCACTGGTGCCCTACGATGCGGTGTCAAGATGCCTTCGTATTGAAGGGGTACACAATTATGGTCCAGAACACCTGGCGCAGGCGTTGCGCTTGCTGGAAGAACCGACACACCATGAAGCGATCCGTGCGGCGGTATCGAAGCGTTTTCTGCTCCACGAGGTGGATGATGCGTTCCGCGCCGCTCACTGCCGGGAAGCATTGCGGGTGGCGGTGGTATGCGCATAAACCTTATCAGGGCAACCAGAACCCACACTCAGGTGTCTCTTGTAGGCCAGCGTTTTGGCATATGCACAGGATGGTTCTCTTCGTTCTTCTTTTATCGACCTCCGAATGACACGCCCACTTTGAAAGGCACGAAGATGACTTTGTAGGATTCCGTATTGCCTATGCTGCCCCGGGCTTCAATGAAAATTGTTGCGTTGTCGCGTATTTTGAAGTCTATACCCAGACCGAATCCCACATGGACCGCTGTTTCTTTGTCGGTATCAGGGATTCCGGAAATGCCGACCGAACCGGTGACTTCGGTATCCCCCCCTGCGATACTAAAAAGACCTGCGCCGCCAATAAAATAGGGTGCAGCACCGGCTCCGGGTTTTCCCGTTTTGATTTTGAGGTTGATTGTGGCTGTCAAAATGGAGGTTGGGTTGCCGGAAACTGTTGTGCCCTGATTTGCTGGATCAATAAAACGATCTGAGTTGAACCCAAGCCGATTGTATTCAATGTACGCCTGGACTGTGTATCGGTCATCGACGGGGTATCCGATTCCTCCACCAAGAGTTGGACCGTTCTTCCAGAATCGCTCCAGGTTGTCGGGTGCAAAGGTACGTGTCACGCCGCTGTTTAAATAGAAGATCAGGTCTGTGTCTCTTTCAGCAGCTGGAAGAGGTTCAGATACGGTGACAAAGAAGAAGACAGCCAGAAATATCAGGTTTTTTTTTCGCATAAAAGTTTCCTCGGGCCTAGCAATCAGGCCGCAGTGATGAGCTGTGTTTCTATTGACCAGTTGAATCATTTGCAGGATGAACAGTTCGTAAATTCGATGGGTGGCCTGCAAAGTAACTTTATGTTAGCAACTTGTATACCGATCGACAAGTTCTTACGGAGCGCGAACGGAAAAGCTATGGTAATTTTCTTTTAGCCTTTCGGAAGATAGAATCTCCTTGGACAAGAAAAACAGAGGTTTAGAGCATGATGGAACCTGGGAGAATTTGTTGCCATGGGGTGAATCCTTTCTAGCGTGTTTGATGTGTGAGATATTGCCTTAGAGATTGTTTTCTGATGTGATCGTAATATTTATAATGCGTTTATGTTGTTGGTATGGTCCAAGGAGGGAGTATGACTGACGAACAGCGGTATTTGTTCGATTTGCAAGGTTTTCTTGTGCTGAGGAACGTGGTCCCACCTGAAATTGTAGCGGCTTGTAATGGTGCACTCGATCGGTACGAACTGATGAAGCCAGAGGAGTACCCCACTCCGCTTGTACTGGG
>JAQCGA010000294.1 GCA_027619145.1 bacterium
GAAGTCGATCTGAGGTCTGTCTGCTGCGTTTGGGGGCAGCGGTGCCGAGAGGTCCAGGGTATCGCCTTCGAGCACAATGAGGGTAGGTTGCGACCAGGTGCGGAAATCGAGGGATGTGATGCGACCAACGGAACGATAGCGCTTGCCGAATTTCATTTCGGCGGCTTCGTCTCTGTGCTGAGTTTCGTGAACGCGGGTGTAGCCCACGTACTGTTCGATGCGGTCGTCCCAGAAGAAGACGTTTTGGGTGTCGCACATTTGGCCGGTTGGATTGGGCTGATCGGCATCGTATGTCCAGCGCAGGCCGTCGGGAGAATGCATGGCCCACAGGCCGGGGCGGATGCCCGTTTTGAGTTCGTCGTCTGTGGGTCTGTACTTGGTCCAGAGCCGGTAGCGGGCTTCTGCGGGGGCCTGTTTGTCGATGTAGACGGTTGCGCCCTGTAAACTTTGCCGCTCGCGCAGGGGGGCGACGATGTTGTTTGCTTTTGATCCGCAGAAAGAGAGGAGGCCGAGGTCGGGTTTGTGCCAGGTGATGCCGTCTTCGGATTCGGCGTAACAGAGTCGGCCGGCGCCTTCCTGAGGCAATCCGGATTTCATCTGGGCGCCATACCAGAGGCGGAAACGGTTTTCCCTTTCCCGGATGACGGTGTTGTAACCGCCGATGCCCTGTTGTTCCCAGGGGCGATCGGCGCGCAGCACCGGTTCGGGCGGTTGGAAGGGGGCGTTCATGCACAGGTGAACGCCCGATGCCCGATCGAAAAATTGTCGGTCGATGAAGAACTGTTTTCGGGATCCGACGTTGATGGCATTTTGATCCATGGGTCGCTCTGGCTCCTATCGTTGGAATTTAGGGTCTCTCGGCGACCGGTCGCGCTGGAGCCGATATTTGCCTTCTTTGAGGGGCAGTTCAACGCGGGCGCCACCGCGAACGTGGGATTCGATGAGTGCGGCGCGATAGGTTTTCATTTTGGGCCTTTCGTGTTTGTCGTCCGGCAGCCGATGGGAGCGCCAGCAAGCAACCGTGGCTGCGAACGCCGCGCAGGTCGCTGTTAACGAGCGGCCGGCTGATGGTTGCTTTTGCCAGGGCTTCAGATCGTTTTTTTCAATAAGCGTAAATTGCTGCAATCCGAACGAAACAATTTTCTGCCTGAAACAACCCTACCGTGTTGCCAACACTTTCACTTCCTTCGGTCCCAACACCCGATTGTAAACCCGCACATCCCGGATTCGCCCGTTGAACGAATCCGCCGGACCTGCACCAATCTGGAGGGCTTGATCTGTTTTGAGATCATACACTCCGTCAAACGTTCCCGAGACAGCAACCTCCTCTCCATCCACATAAAGCCGCAATCTGTCCGTATTTCGTACGGCAACCACGTGGCGCCACCCCGGTGTTAATTCTCGGTCGTATGTCACACACGCACCGGCGCACAGTGAAAACACGTGCCCCGAAGGCAGCGTTCCACAAAACAGCTTTCCATTGTACACCGCCATAGACCACGCCCGCCGGTACCGAACATCCGGCGTCTGGTCGAGCTGTCCGGTCCGTGTCCATACCATCTCGCCGTCGTAGCGGTACACTTCCGCCAGGGGCAGTGTACCACCATACATCTTCCCGTTGTACACCGCCATCCCCATCACTTCCAGTTCATCTCCCAGTTTTCCGCAATCGGCCCAGGTCTCCCCACCGTCATACCGAAACACCCGGGCATCCGGCCACGTACCCACATAGAGTTTGCCGCCATACACCGAAAAAGCGTACACCTGGTCCACCCCCGGCTGATCGCCCGTCCGCGTCCACTTCTTCTCGCCATCGTACCGGTAAACCCCACCTCGCTTGTTCCCCTCGTTCCCCGCCGCATACAGGTGTCCATCAAACACACCCAGAGCCATCGTCCGCACCCCCGGACCTCCACAATCCTCCCAGCTCGTCCCTCCTTTGTACCGAAACACGCCCTGGTGATACATGGGAATTCCGTACAGCGACCCGCGGTAGGTTGCCAGCGCATGGATACCATCTACCTGTTCCGGCTCCCAGCCTACAAAACGTTTTAAATAATCCGAATACTCCGCGCTACTCGCCGTTGTGCCCGGCCCCCCCAGCTTGCCACAGTCGGTCCAGGACGTACCTCCTTCGTACCGATAGATTTTCCCTCCAGGGCGCAAATTTCCGGACTCATCCAGCGAAGACCCCACAGACCGATAATGCGACACCCCCGCGTACAGCGTTCCATCCAGTACCGCCAGTGACGTCACGGAGTTGCACAGATCCGGACTGCCGCAATCCACCCATTCCTGCCCGCCTCCGTACCAGTAAACGTGCCCTGCACCCTCTGCCTCCATCTCAAATGTGCCCGCGTACAGATCCCCCTCACAGACCGTCAGCGCACACACATACACCGCCCGGCCTGGCCGCCCACAATCCACCCATTCTGAATCCACCCGCCCCGCGTCAATCCCAAAATACAGATGCCGCTGATTCGACTGCGCAGACGTCACACCCGAAAGCGACGTCACCCCCAGGCTGAATCCCGTGCGCGTCTGGGGATTGTACTGGCTCAACAGATCCCCAATCCCATCCTCCAGCTTTTCCTCCGTATGAATCCACGTCGCAACACTAAAAGGAGAGCTCCCGGGTTGGAAAGCACTCCCCGGCACCACCACATGTGCCCCTCTGCCGTCAAACAGGCCGCCTTCTGCACTGCGCGCTCCCAGTATAACCCCACGGTTCTCCCCATCGCCTCCACGACCGGATGAATCCGTAAAATCTCCGGCCAACCTCCAGTGCCCCGCCAGGCCCGCACCTTCCTCCTGCATTGCATTTTCCTTTCTTGCCATCGGATACCTCCTGAATCAGTGGGAGTAGGGCTGGTATTCGGTGATCAGCGCCGCAATTCTCTCTTTTGCCATATCAAATGCTCACGTGTTAAACGTTAAGAGGTGCAACAAGTAACTCTGGCGCGCCGTCTCTCCGACGGCATCGTAGGCCGCCACGGTGACCCGCACGTCCCCCGCGGCCGGCGCCGTTCCTTCGATGCGTACCCATTCCGCATCCTCGGAGAAATCGGCACCGAATCAAAACGATCTGAGCCAGTCGCAAGCGCCTTCAAGCCTGTATCTTTGCCTGTATGTGTGTTCACTGCATTTCCTTTTTTTTCGACTATCGGATGTCCGGCCTGGTCAGGGTGTGGCCACAAGCGTCTGTGTGCCCGTGGTGGCGGCCCGCCAGTGAAAGGCCGCTGTGGGCGCCCCTGGCGGGCTGTCCACGCGAATGACAAACTGCCGGTTGGTCATCTCATCGACCCAGAACTTCGTTGCCGCACCCAGGCTGTTGGTCGGAGTAACCTGCACAGAGGCGGGAACGGCCACCAAACCGTGTTCCACCACGGCTGCGATCTGGTCTGCGGCGATGACGGCTGTCCCGGCATTCTCGGTGGTATAACCAGGATTGGTGCCCCAAACGACGACCCCGTCCGTGTGCCTGACGCTGGTGTTGAAAAACTGATTGCCGTTGATCAGGATGCGGCTTTCTGCGTCGCGGTGCGGGCTGTTGATCTCCAACGAGGTGTTGATCAGCAGGTTGTGCTCGAAAGTCACACCCATGCCCCCGTTGGGGCAGCCGATCACCACCGGGACACCGCGGAAGATGTTGTTGTGCACAATGTCCATGTAACCGTCCAGCCGCACATAGCTGGTCGTGCCGTGGTTGACCAGGATGTTGCCGGCGATGATGCCGTGGAACTCCCGATCCATCGCCATCTCGCGACCCGGCACCCTGGGGGGCCAGTTGTTGATGGGATGCCCCTTGATCGTGCCTCCGGCTTCGACGAAGATCTTGTTGTTGATGATGTGGTAGTAGCAGGACCGGTCGGTGGAAAAACCGAAACCAACCGTGTCGCCATCCTTCACCCTCAGGGTGTTGCCCTCGATGCGGCCGGAATGGCCCAGGATCTCGATCACGTGGCTGCCGAAATCGCCCGTGAAGTAGCCATCCAGCACCTCGACAGCCGTGCCGTGCGCCATGACGGCCATGAGCTGGCAGTTCTCGATATGGCAGTTAATCACCCGGACATTGCGGGGGGTCGGCTCGATGATCCCCGCGGCGTCCCTGCCTCCCGCCGGGTTGATGATCTTGATGCCGTTGCCGCCCTTCCACTGGGATCGCTCCCGAACCCAGGGCACTTGCTTCTTGCCGTTGCCGTTGATATACAGATCCCTGACGGAAACGTCATGGAGATCTCCCCTGACCCAGATCACGTTGATGTCGGTCAGGCCGTCTTGAAGCAGCAGCCGGGTGGCGCTCCCTTCGCCGGTCAGATGCACGTTGCTGCGCCCGATTGCAACCCCGCCATACGTTTCCGCCACGGCGCCTATGCTGTAGGTGCCTCCGGTCAGATGCACGCGGCCGCCGGTCTCTGGCAGGGCCGCGATGGCCGCGTTGATGGCGATGTGGTCATCCCGTCCGGGGCAAACGACATCGGCCGCCTTTTTCAGATGGTCGGCGGCATCTGCGGCCGCCACCACCACCGTGGCCGTACGCACGTGGACAGGCACCTCACTCGCCGCCGCCGATACGGCCGATCCTACCGCGGTCAGCGCCGCCACCATGCCCCGCTTCACCTTCTTCATGACCTTCCTCCTGTTCTGAGCGTTGGGTTCCCAACACGATTGATGACTGTGCACTCTCAACTCAAGCTTGATGCGAGTCGCAGTCTGGCTTAGAGTAAAGTTGTTATCTGTTCAAGTACCTTATCAGGGATCAACGACCATCTCGGATCCACACCAGCATCTGACCTGGCTCACGATATAGAAGTATCTCCAGTTGTCAGGGGAGGCAAATGGGGCTGTTGTCCAGATCGGCTTGTTGCTCCAAGAATAGTCCAGTGAGAGGAAGGGCCAGGGTTTTCAGGTTGCGGTCCATTGGGCGGCGTGAAGGACCCTTATAGTGTCGCATGCGATAGCGGGATAGTCCCGTACGGTGATGGATTTATTGGAGATGGATTCGATTTCGAAGCCGGTGTTGTCGGCAAGAAGGCAGGCACCAGGCCCGATGCTGTTGGGTACGTTTTCCGAGAGGTGGAAGGTGCGACCTTCTATGGCGGTGACGTTCAATTCGGTCCGGCCCTGCGGCTGGGTGAGGGTTTGGCCGCCGCATTTGAGTTCTGTGCCATCCGTCAGAAAGGCGCGGAGGAGGTTTTCTTCTGCATCTACGGAAGCGAATGCAAAGCTTCCTGTAAGGGAGACTGAGCCGAGTTCGATTGTGCCACCATTGGGAGACGAGAGGACGTAGTCTGTCTGGCCTTCGCGTTCGATGCGGATGGCGATAGCGTCGGTGTCTGGATCGTTGAGGAGGAGTTGTGTGGATTTGATGGGAGATTGTTCGCCGGGGTAAGGTGCGATGACAGCGGCGTAGGTACTTTCCAGGTTTTCTCCGTTGCGTTCAGCCAATATTTGCTGGACGGGTGGCGCGTGGAGTTCTTCGCCGGAGTCTGAACGCCAGCCGGGCGCATCGGCTAGGAGGAGACGATCGATGGGGCTCAGGAGGGTAAGGTCCAGGCGAACGTCTTCGTCTTTCCAGGTGGCGGTGAAACTGTTTTGCGGTGTGGCCTCCCGGAGATTGTCGAGCCATTGGATGGATTCGTTCGAGGGGTTGAGGTCTGCGCCGAAGATGCCGGTTAACTGGCCGTTGCTGTGGAAACCGTAGCGGTGCAGGCTACC
>JAQCGA010000295.1 GCA_027619145.1 bacterium
TGGCCTACAAGTCCCATCGCCTGTTGGGTTTCGGCCGTGGTGGTGGAGTCCATCGGAACGACTTGGGCTTTTGCGGCGATGGGAATGGCGCAGACGGCCAGGAATCCTACAATGACCATCAGGCGAATATTGCGCATACTTTTGCTCCCGGGCTTGTATTAAGATGCCGGAGCTGGGTGCTGCTCCGGCATCTGGTGGAATTTTCAGACTTCGAGTACGTCGTTTTCCGAGCCGTGCGGGTTGGGCGACCGTTGGGTAGAAGATGGATCATTGGTCCACTGGCCGTCCACCAGGTATCGATATTCATACTGGCCCGGTTCCAGATTCATCCAGGTCATCCAGGTGCCGTCTTTGCTGCGTTTCATCGGGCGTGTTTTTGCCCAATTATTGAAGCTGCCCGCAACGGCAACTTCTTTTGCTTCAGGCGCAGGAAAGCGAAAATATACACGTTTTGCCATTGCGTTTCTCCTTGGTGAACAGGGCGTGCGAGTGAATGCCCTGGTATTGTTATTCCACAGAAGGTTGTACCGTGGAGGTTTGGAACGGGATGGAAGACCGGATGTGCAGGTCTCGTTGTGGAAAAGGAATTTCGATCCGGTTTTTGCGGAATGCAGCTACGATTGCGAAGTTGAGGTCGCTCCGAATGAAGTACTGCCGGGGAGGATTGTTGATCCAGACAAGCAGGTCGAACAGGAGTGCACTGTCTCCAAATTCGTAGAACTGGACGCTGGGTTTGGGATCTTCCAGGACGTCCGGATGCGCCGCTCCAACCTGGATGAGTGTGTTTCGAACCAGTTCCACATCGGCACTGTAGGATACCCCTACGCGGACGTGTAATCGGGTGCGCGAGTCCCTGTAGCTCCAGTTGGTGACCTGCTCGGAAATGAACTGGGAGTTGGGCACAATGATGGAGACGTTATCCTGGGTGTCTACGGTGGTGCTGCGGGCGTTGATGGCTCGTACCCGCCCCAGGACTCCGGATACTTCCACAAAGTCATCAACCTGGATGGGACGTTCGAACAGGAGAATCAGTCCGCTGATGAAGTTGCTGGTAATGTTCTGGAGGCCAAATCCAACGCCCACCATGACCACGGCACTTACGGCAGCCAGGGCCGTCAGGTTAATGCCCAGGGCTTCCAGGGCGATGATGGTTCCCAGAATCATAATCAGATAGTGAATTACACGAGCAATGGATGCCTGGGGACCTGCTCCGATGCGGGATTTGCTGAATACGCTTTTCTTCAGAAAGCGGATCAGGAGTCTGGAGAAAACGGAGGCTGCGAGCAGGATCAGAGCGGCTTTGATCAGCGCGATCAGCGACAGAGATACCCCTGGAATTTTTAAGAGAGGGGATTCCATAAGCTCGTAGAGGCGTTCCATCAAATTCATGTACAACCTCCTGGTGTGGTTTTTTTTACAGCCACTTCTTCCTTCTGAAAAATACGAGCAGTGAACCTGCTACACCCAGCATAATGAGCCAGAGCAGGGGGTAGGCCCACCAGATTTTTAGTTCGGGCATGTATTCAAAATTCATGCCGTACACACCTACGATAAAGGTAAGTGGAATGAAAATTGTTGCGTAAATGGTGAGTACTTTCATGACTTCGTTCATGCGGTTGCTTATGCTGGAGAGGTAGATGTCCAGAATGCTGGAGAGCATGTCGCGGAAGAGTTCGATGGCTTCGATGACCTGGATGGTGTGGTCGTACACATCCCGCAGATAAAGACGCGTGGTGTTCTGAATCAGTTCCGAGTCTCCGCGTTCCATTCGGTTGACGAGTTCCCGGACTGGCCAGATGGCTTTGCGCAGAAAGATCATTTCCCGTTTTACACGATGGATGGTGTGCAGAGTTTGGGGGGTGGGTTCTTCCAGGGCTTCTTCTTCCAGCAGTTCGATCTGTTCACCGTATTGTTCCAGTACAAGGAAATAGTTATCTACGATTGCGTCGATCAGCGCGTACACCAGATAGTCTGCACCCATTTCCCGGATGTGGCCCCGGCTGTTCAGGAGGCGTTCCCGCACGGAACTGAACGCATCGCCGGGGCTTCCTTCCTGGAAAGAAAGAACAAAGTTGGAACCCAGAATAAAACTGATTTGTTCGCCAGTAATTCCCTCGTTGCCGGTGTGTAGCATTTTTAGAACGATGTACAGGTATCCGTCGTAGATTTCCAATTTGGGGCGCTGGTCTGTATGTACAATGTCTTCCTGGACCAGAGGGTGGAGACCAAAGTGATCTCCGAGATTTTTGATGGTGTCTACGTCGTGCAGGCCTTCTATGTTGATCCAGGTGACTGTGGGTTTTTCGGTAAACGGGAAGCACTGGTTTACGGATTCAATCTCGGCCTGCTGGATTTTGTTTTCGTCGTAGTCGATGAGCGTGATGGAAACCTGGTCTACCTGTTTCTTGCCAATGTGTACAGGAGTACCGGGCGGCAGACCAGATTTTTTGGAGCGATGGGTGAAAAATTTTGGCATGGTTCCACTTCCGTTGACCAGATCCATCAGGCATTTATTGGGTGGGATTGAGTTCTGCCAGGTGTAAGATGCCGTCTCCCTGGTGCACCAGCGGGTTGGTGGTATGTCCTATGACCATGCCATTGTATGGCGCTTTTACCGTTTGTCTGGCTTCTCCGAACGGGTCTGAAATGACCCCCAGACGTTCTCGGCGTTTTACGCGGCGGCCGAGTTCGGTTTCCAGGTAGAAGATGCCGCTTTGTCCAGCTCTGATCCAGGTGCTGTTTTTGGGCTCAGCCGATTTTACACGTTGTACGGTTGTGGGGAGTGTGATCATTTCCAGTTCGGCCATTACACGAAGGACGCCTTCTACGCCAACTGCAATAGCGTCATGGTTGAAGTGAAATGGTTCTCCGGCCTCGTAGAGCAAAACGGGCAGCCCAAGCCGGGCGGCCGCGTTTCTGAGGGCGCCTCGTGGGGCCGAAGAATGCAACATGACCGGGGCACCAAAGGCTTCTGCACACCGGCGGGTCTCCGGGTCTTCCAGGTTGCAGCGTACTTGGGGCAGGTTGATGCGTGGAGGCGCTGCGGTGTGGAGGTCGATGCCGTGGGTGGCCCTGGCAACGATTTCGGTCATGAAAAGATTGGCCAGTCGGGAAGCCAGGGAACCGCGCTTAGAACCGGGAAAGGAGCGGTTCAGGTCTCGCCGGTCTGGCAGGTACCGGGACTGGAGATTAAAACCGAACACATTGACGATGGGCACGGCGATTACCAGGCCATGGAGAGGGGATCCATTAATTTTCTTTAGTACCTGACGGATAATTTCCATGCCGTTGATTTCGTCGCCGTGCAGGGCCGCGCTTAGCCAAAGGCGGGGCCCCTGTCCGTTACCATTGACGACAGTAACAGGCAAGTTCAGCATGGTGTGGCTGGGCAGGCGGGCAACGGGAATTTCCAGGCGTTTTGTTTCTCCTGGGCCAATTGTTTGTCCGCCAATTTCTATGGGATCGGCCATGTTATCCTTTCCCGCGGGTACGTGTTTTCCCGGGGCTTGCATTTTTTTCAATGAATTCGATGATTTTTCCGGCCACATCGATGCCGGTGGCCTGTTCGATGCCTTCCAGGCCGGGCGAGGAATTGACTTCCATGACGACCGGCCCGTGGTTGGATCGGAGGAGGTCTACACCTGCCACGTTGAGGCCCATGATCTGGGCCGCGCGTTTTGCTGTGCTGCGTTCTTCTGGCGTCAGTTTAATCTTTTCGGCGCTGCCTCCCCGGTGGAGGTTGGAGCGGAACTCGCCGGGTGCGCCGGTACGCTTCATAGCAGCAATGACCCGGTTGCCTACTACAAAACAACGGATGTCCGAGCCGCCGGCTTCTTTGATGAACTCCTGGACCAGAATGTTGGCGTCCAGTCCCCGGAAGGCTTCGATGACGGATTCGGCGGCTTTTTTGGTTTCGGCAAGGACTACGCCGATGCCCTGGGTGCCTTCCAAGAGTTTGATGACGAGTGGGGCACCCCCCACAATTTTGATGACACCTTCGGTATCGTGGGTGGAGCGTGCGAAGCCAGTGACTGGCAGGCCGACACCTTCGCGGGCAAGAAGCTGTAGGCAGCGAAGTTTGTCTCTGGAGCGGGAGATGGCCTGAGATTCGTTGACGGGGAAGACGCCCATCATTTCAAATTGCCGAACAACTGCGGTGCCGTAAAAGGTGTAGGAAGCACCGATGCGAGGAATGATCGCGTCGAACCCCTCCAGGCCCTCACCCTGGTACATGACAGCGGGTCGATGAGAGGTAATATTCATGTAACAACGGGCGTGGTCGATTACGCGCGTTTCATGCCCTCTTTCCTCTCCGGCCTGTTTCAGGCGGCTGGTAGAGTAAAGCGATGCTTTGCGCGATAAAATGGCTATTTTCATGTTTTTCTCCCTTGCTTTTGGGCCGGTTTGGGTCGCAGGGGCTTTCCCGCGCGGAAAGACCGGCCTGTATCGATCAGGAAACGGCCTCTGATCGCTTCTCTTCCAAGGAGCATGCGAAATCCCATATCATCCCGGTTGGCCAGGGTCAATTCGATTTCCCATTCCCTTTCGAGGATTTTGACTGTGGTGCGAATCACCGGGCGAACCTCTTCGTGCCCGGTGGAGCTGCGAATAATACGATCTTCCAGAAGTACGGCTTCAGAGACGACAGTTGTGCGGCCGTCGCGCTGATACGGATGTACGCTGAACCGGACCATCTGCTCGTCGTCACGACGGAAGCGCTTCACATTGAAGGCGTACAGGGCCGATGAGCGTGCGCCAGTGTCTATCTTTGCTTTGACTTCAGAGATGCCAAGTGTAGGCAGCGATAACCATTCTCGCCAGCCGATGATCCACTGCGGTTCCTGCCTGACGCGGTTCACGAGTGCGAGGTCTCCTTGTTGGTCCTGGTCTAAGGACATTACAGGGGAAGTGTGAAGTGATTTACGGCTGTTAAAATAGGTAAATCGGGGTTATAGGGCAAGCTGAAACAGGCTCGTTAGCAGGGTGGCAAGCCCCAGAAAGCTGAGGAAGCCAACCACGTCGGTGACGGTTGTGAGGATGATAGATGCGGACTGTGCCGGGTCCTGTTTTAATGACGTAAGAATAACCGGTATCGCCGCTCCAGCCAGGCCGGCACCAACCATGGAGAAGACCATGGAGATGCCAAGCACGAGGGCGAGTCCGGGCGAGTCCATCACGAGGTAAACGGCCAGGGATGTTGTGAGGGCTACCGCGCAGCCGTTGACGAAACCAACGAAGAGTTCCTTTCTAACAACGCGCAACCAGCTTTTGATGCGGATTTCACGGAGCGCGAGACCCCGCATGGTAACTGCCAGGGCCTGTGCGCCGGTATTGCCGGATTGCCCTGCAACCACGGGCAGCAGGACTGCAAGTGCGGTATACTTGGCGATGGTTCCTTCGAAAAGGCTGACAACAAAGGCTGCGAGGAAGGCCGTGCCCAGGTTGATTTGAAGCCAGGGAAGCCGTTTCCGGATGGCAAAAGAAGCTTTTGAAAGGGCTCTTTCCTCACGCCCGGCGCCAACCATCGCCTGCATGTCTTCGCTGGCGTTTTGCTGCACTGCGGTGACCAGGGCGTCGTGCCGGATAATGCCCAGGAGTTTGCCCTCGTAGTCCACCACAGGCAGGCTGGAGAGTTTCTGGGTTTTGAGGAGGTCCACCACCTCGTCCCTGGGAGACGTGACCTGGATGCTGACGGGTTCACCCCGGGCAAGGTCGCC
>JAQCGA010000296.1 GCA_027619145.1 bacterium
CTGACCGTCTACGGGAATTTTTTCTCCAGGCCGGACCAGGACGCATTCAGACAACGCAATTTCTTCAACCGGCACGGTGGTTTCCATGCCGTTTCTGCGTACCCGAGCGGTATCAGGAGCAAGGTCCATCAGCGTTTTTAACGAATGGCGTGCGCGGTTGACCGCGTAGGTTTCCAGGCGTTCGGCGGTAGAGAAGAGGAACGCGATTGCGGCGGCTTCCAGGTACTCGCCGATGATGGCTGCCCCGAAAATAGCGAGGGTCATCAAGAAATCCATATCCAGCGAGAGCGAACGGAGCGCGTTTATGCCTGCCGGAAAAAAGTTGAGGCCACCCAGCAGGGCCGCTAGTAGGAAGAACACGCCGGCAAGGTCAGGTAGGGCTTGCCAGAGGGGTAGCGTTTCCGCGCGGGGCTGTGTCCAGAATAGGGCCAGGCCGGTAAAAAAGAAAAGTCCCGAGACCAGCGTAAGCACTTTCTCGGGGCTCCGCCAGAACGATTCTTTTTCGCCCGTTCCAACGGTGTACCCGGCGCGGTGAATAGCGGACTGAATCTGTGTGGCTTCCGGGTGTTCGGGAGCACAGTGGACGGTAACGCGCTGTGCCATCACGCTGGTGGTTACATCCAGAACCCCGTCCAGTTTACGGAGGGCGGTTTCAACCCGGGCCGCACAGTCCGGGCATTCCATGTCGGATACCAGAAAAACAAGATTCCGGTTCTCGGAAGGTGGAGACGCATTCTGCGTTTGTTGTGCCATGGGTAGTCTCGCTGATCTGAGAGAAAAGAAATGCTATTCCTGGAGATGCTCCAGGCCGGCTTGCAAAAGCTGGTGAACGTGCTGGTCATCCAGCGAGTAGTATGCGAGTTTGCCGTCTTTTCTGTATTTGACCAGACGCATGCCGCGCAAGAGGCGCAATTGATGACTCACCGCAGAGTCCGTGCTGCCCAGTAGGGCCGCCAGATCACACACGCAGAGTTCGTTTTTGGATAGAGAATGGATGATCTTCAGGCGGCTGGGATTGCTCAATACTTTGAAGGTCTCAGCCAGGCCGTTCAGAACACGCTGGGAGGGCAGGGCCTGCGCTGCCTGGCGGACTCTTTCTTTGTCCACGATATGATCTTCACATATTTCGACGGTTGCCTCGGCCATGTGGGAGCCCCTTGCTTGAGGTTAAGATGTGAACCATTGTTCAATTGAGTATATTTTAGCGTATTGGGATCTAAATGTCAAGTCTGTTCTCTACACTTCAGTCTTTTTTTTGCCCTTGACTTAAATCGGAAGTTACTTTATTTTTAGCTCAGGCTAAAATATATCTTTTGATTTCGTGAAAACTGGATCAGGTTTCTGTCTCGGCTGGCTTTATGGAGGAGAGTACCATGGTCGATCCTTTTTATGCATTGCTCTGGTCCGTCCTGTTCCTGGGGGGGAGCGGATTGTTATTCTGGCCCGATACGGGGTATTTCTGGAACTGGCAGCTGTCGCGTAAGGTAAGCGAGCGGGTTCGAATTGAAGATGCGCTCAAGCATTTGTACAATTTTGAATACAGCAGGCGAACCCCTACGCTGGAGAGCCTTTCCGGTGCGCTGGGTATTTCTGGAAGAAGCGCGGCGGATCTCCTGGTTCGAATTGAGGCGTTGCGATTGCTGAAGTCCAGCGGTGGCGTGTTGCACCTTACGCCGGAGGGCCGGGATTACGCACTTCGTGTCTTGCGTGTGCACCGGTTATGGGAGCACTACCTGGCCGAGAAGACAGGCGTGGCGGAGGCAGACTGGCACAGCCATGCAGAACAACGTGAGCACGATATGTCTCCAGAAGAAGTCAATGATCTGGCGGCTCAGATGGGGCACCCTGCCTACGACCCGCACGGGGACCCAATTCCTACAGCGTCGGGCGATATTGGGCCCCGGCGTGGAAAGCCGTTAACCGCACTTTTACCGGGTGTACCCGGCGTGATTGTGCACATTGAAGACGAACCCGAGGCGGTGTACGCACAATTGGTTGCAGAGGGACTGCACCTGGGGCAACGGCTCGAGATTACGGAGGTAACTCCGGAGCGAATTCGGTTCTGGGCCGATGGCGATGAGCATGTGCTGGCTCCGGTGCTGGCAGCCAATATTTCGGCGGTAGCGGTGTCCCGAGAAAAGGAACCAGAAGAGCCCCACGAGGTGCTTTCTGCACTGCGCCAGGGGGAAAAAGGACGGGTTTTATGTATTTCGCGGGTGTGCCGAGGGCTGGAACGGCGCAGGTTGATGGACCTGGGCATCCTTCCTGGGACGGTGATTGAGATGGAGATGAGGAGTCCGGGGGGAGATCCTACGGCATATCGGGTGCGCGGAAGTATGCTTGCACTTCGCAAAGAACAGGCGAATCAGATTCAAATTGTCAGACACACGGAGGCGGCATGAAAACAGATACCAAACCTGCGACCAGCGGCTGTGAGGCCTGCCCGTCTCACCACGCAGGCAATCTGATCAAGCTGGGTATCAATATGGAGAACTGGGATTTCGTTGTGGCTCTGGCCGGCAACCCGAATACGGGGAAAAGTACAGTTTTTAACAGTCTGACGGGCCTGCGGCAGCACACAGGAAACTGGCCAGGCAAAACGGTGACGCGCGCCGAGGGCGGTTTTCAGTACGGCGGGAACCGATACAAATTGGTGGACTTACCTGGCACGTATTCACTGTTGTCCACCAGCCAGGACGAAGAAGTGGCCCGAGATTTCATTTTGTTTGGCCAGCCCGATGTAACGGTTGTGGTTGTAGATGCCACCCGACTGGAGCGTAACCTGAACCTGGTGTTGCAGGTCCTGGAAATTACGGACCGTGCGGTTGTGTGCCTGAATTTGATGGATGAGGCAAGACGGCACGGGCTCGTTGTAGACGACCGACGCCTGGCTCGGGATCTGGGTGTTCCTGTGGTGCCCACAGCGGCCCGGCAGAATGAAAATATACCTGCGCTGACGCAGACCATCAGCGAGGTGGCTTCCGGGCAAGTGGTGTGCAAACCCCGCCGGATTCAGAACGAGCCTCCTGGTCTAAAGCGTGCAATTGCCACGCTGGCTGAAAAGGTAGAGGTGGCTTTTCCAGGTTTACCCAATTCCCGCTGGGTGGCACTGCGGCTTTTGGAAGGAGACCCGCGAGTTGTGGAGGCTGTTCGCACGGGTGAACTGGGCGATTTAAATCAGAGCGGGAATTTTGAACAGAGGGTACCTCTTGTGCCGGAGGTGGTATCGTGAGCGTAGAAACCGAAAAATCTCCTGCCGAAGACTTGCTTTCCACTGCGGCAAATATCCGTTGGGAAGTGGGAACGAATTTTCATGATTCGCTGATGGAAGCCATTTATACGGACGCCACGCAGATTACGGACCGGGCTGTGACCCGTTCTGGGGAACAGCCGCGTTTTGACCTGGACCGAGCCATCGACCGTCTTGTGACGAGCCGGTGGTTGGGATTTCCGCTGATGTTGTTGATGTTAACGGTTGTATTCTGGCTTACGATTGAAGGGGCCAACGTCCCGTCGGCCATGCTTGCTACGTTGCTGGTTGATAACATCCATCCCGTTCTGAAAGAATTCGCTGCGGGAATTGGGATGCCCTGGTGGTTGAACGGTTTGTTGATAGATGGGATTTATCTGTCTATGGCGTGGGTGGTGAGTGTGATGTTGCCGCCTATGGCCATTTTCTTCCCGCTGTTCACGCTGTTGGAAGATTTTGGGTATCTGCCGCGCGTCGCGTTTAACTTAGACAATCTTTTCAAACGGGCCGGGGCACATGGGAAGCAGGCGCTTTCTATGAGTATGGGGTTTGGGTGCAATGCAGCAGCCATTGTGGCCACGCGTGTCATTGACAGCCCCAGAGAACGGTTGATTGCGATTGTGACCAATAATTTTGCGCTTTGCAATGGGCGATGGCCCACGCAGATTCTGGTTGCCACAATTTTTATTGGCGGACTGGTTCCTGCCCATTGGGCCGGACTTGTGTCTGCCGGTGCAGTTGTGAGTGTGGCTGTGCTGGGGATTGTGCTCAGTTTCGTTGTGTCGTGGGCTCTGTCACGAACCATTTTGAAGGGGGAGGCTTCTGTATTCAGCCTGGAACTTCCTCCGTACCGTCCCCCTCGAATCTTACAGACAATTTATACGTCCATGATTGACCGAACGTTGATCGTGTTGTGGCGTGCCGTGGTTTTTGCGGTTCCGGCTGGTGCCGCAATCTGGCTGATGGCCAATGTACAAATTGGGAACCTGAGCCTGGCGGAACACTTTATTAACTGGACCGGGCCGTTCGCCTGGCTGTTGGGGTTGAATGGGGTGATTTTGCTGGCATATGTCATTGCAATCCCGGCCAACGAGATCGTCATTCCTACCATTTTAATGCTCACGGTGCTCAGTGCCAATGTGGCAGGGGTGGGCGGTGGGGCTGGGGTGATGTTCGAGCTGGAGTCCGAATCTGCGACGGCGGGAATTTTGCAAGCCGGAGGGTGGACTTTGTTGACGGCGGTGAACCTGATGTTGTTCAGTCTGGTGCACAACCCATGTTCAACTACGATTTATACCATCTGGAAAGAGACCCGGAGCGCGCGGTGGACAACCATTTCTGCGCTGTTGCCCCTGGTGATGGGGTTTGTGATGTGTTTTTTTGTGGCGCAGGTCTGGCGGTTGGTTGCGGGAGGCTGATACAGATTTGTGGCCCTGGATGGATTGTAAGCTTGTCTTCCAGGGCCATTTTACCTACATTTCTCTGGAACTTTTTTCCACCCTCCGGAGTTTAGATCTATGCTGAGTCAAGCTGCTCAGGATTATATTAAGTCCATTTATAAGCTTCAAAACGGACACGATCCGGTACCATCCGTGAATACGTCGTTAATCGCGGAGCGGATGGATGTATCGGCGGCTTCTGCCACAAATATGGTGAAGAAGCTGGCAGAAATGAAGCTGTTGCAGCACACCCCGTACCGGGGGGTAGAACTGACTTCGGCCGGGGAAGCGATCGCGCTGGAAGTCATTCGGCACCATCGGTTGCTGGAATTGTACCTGGCCGATGCATTGGGCTTCAAGTGGGATCAGGTAGATGCCGAAGCAGATCGGTTGGAGCATGTAATTTCTGAAGAGTTCGAAGAGCGAATTGATGAAATGTTGGGCTACCCGAAAACGGATCCGCACGGCGCACCTATCCCTTCCAAAGAAGGGGATATTGCGCAGCCGGATTACAGCCGCCTGGCCGAGGTGGATGCAGGGCAGACTGTGGTGATCCGTCAGGTGAGCGATAAGAGCCCGGAAATGTTACGTTATATGGCATCTCTGGAATTAAAACCAGGTGCTGTGATCGCCGTACAGGAGAAAGCGCCTTTTAACGGTCCGCTGAAAATCTGTGTCAATGGGCAGGCCGAACATTCGTTGGGGATGGAGGTGGCCGAGCACATTTACGTGGCGGCCGGCGGATAGTGAGTTTTTTTTAATGAGGGGACGATGGTTCAATACCGGGCGGTGATTTTGGTGTTGGTGTGTATTTTTGCAGGCGGAGTTCGGGCCGGTGCCCAGACTCCGCTCGATTTGTCTGGGGCCTCACCAGAGGTCCGCGCACAACTGTTTCAAAAGGCGCGGGCCATGTTTATGCCAGACGGACTGGATCAGGTGCACACGCATCGGGTGTTGGGCCAGGCCATATGTGGGACACCCGTGGTAGCGGCTCTGG
>JAQCGA010000297.1 GCA_027619145.1 bacterium
ATGGCAACCCCTCCTTGGGCGTCCAGACAATCGCCTTCTCTTGAAAGCTGAAAAAACCGTTCTGCAGCACGCCTTCAAGTAAAGGTCGCACCTGCGTCTTCCCGTTCACATCCGTGATTTCCAACCCCAACCCTTTTTTTAGCTCAACAACCTTTGCTTCAGAAACCGTTTTATTCATCTCTGTCGCGGCGGCTCCACCCTCTTCCGGTTCTTCAAATTTCATAATTTGCACACCAACACCCTGGCTCACCGCACCCCCAACAACAAGCCGGTACGGAACTTTCCCGTCCATCGTTTTGAGCAAAACATTGCGTTTGTCTTGCACCGCACCCGCCAGATCCTGGAGTTTATCCGCACTGCGTATGGTGATAATGTGTACGCGAAGGTCCTCGACGAGCTTCAAGAAAACCTTGTGGCGACTGGGATTCCGGCTCACGTAATGCTTATTCGCCCGCGTCAGAGCCCCTACCATGACCCGCAAATAAAACTCTTCCAGTGCTTTGTCCACTGCCGCAACATCCCGCTCCTTCACAGCCTGGTAAAACGGACGCAAATCAACGCGCAACTCACGGGGCATGGGCATCAGAATATGCCCCATCTGCAAATCGACCTGAGGGTAATCGCGCACAAACCGCCGGCTCCCCAGACCAATCCGCACCTTCAGTTCATCCAATTGCTGATCAAACCGATGATATTCCACACGCAGTTGGCGTAGTGTCTGGAGATCTGTTGTTCGGTTTCCCACGGTTAAGGACGTTTCTGAAAGATTGCCTCGAATCTCTACCCCTTCATCTGAATGCACCACACTGTGGCTGACATCTCCGCGAATAATCACCCTCCGCGCCCGAATCTTGGCGTGCGTAACAGATTTATCAACCTTCAGAAATCCTCCAACATCAATATTACAAGGTCGATTCTCCGTTCCTTCCAGCTCCCCCTGAACCACCACGTCCGTATCCGAACGGACAACGCCCCCCTCCTGTACATTGCCAGTGATTACGCCTTCCTGGCCGTGGAACTCCACCGCTCCGCCGTCCAGGGTAACCCCATCTACCGTGTGAACGTCAGCGTGTGATGACAGGCTTTCGCTTTGATCCTTATCGGTGCCAGGTTCTTGCATGCCGCCCAATCCCCCCCCCAGATTAAACCTCTTTAGCCAATTCTCGTAGAGATTCCCGTTTCTCAGACAGCTCTCTGGAAATCTGAACCACCTATTGCAGCGCCCCCACGCGAACGGGCTTGGACAGTACCAGGTCGGTATAATCCATTGCCATTTCAGGCAAATCTTCCGTGTAGCCCGAAACAATCACAATAACAGCCCAGGGCATCATCCCCCGAATGACGGATAGAATATCCAACCCACTCACGCCGGGCATCTTCAAATCCAGCGTAACCAGGTCATATCGGGTTTGCACTGCCCGCGCCAGTGCCTCTTCCCCATTTTCGGCCGTATCAATCTGGTCGCACTTCATCGTTTCCACACAACTGACCAGAAAGGACCGAACATCGGGATCATCATCAACAATTAGTACTTTCATGCATCCTCCCAGGAATCGGGGCAGGACCATCGGGATTGCCCCATTTCACCCCGAACTATCCCGACCTTCCGTACTGTTTTGCAAACGAAATAAAATCCAGAAAATCTACTTCATTGTTGCCATTTAAATCATAAATCGGATCCCAGTCATTTTGCCCGGCGCGCGTACCATAATGGCTCGCAAAACGTACAAAATCACCAAAATCAACTTCTCCATTTCCGTTGAAGTCCGCAGTAATCTCTACCTGTTCCCCAATTCTCTCTACAAGATTAAAACTCAACATGGCCGCAGGAGGTTCTGCCCCCGGAGCCATGGCTGCAACCAGGCTCTGGTATTCTCCGAGTGGAACGGTGGAAATGAGATGCAGCGAATCGTTCTGCGCCGTAAAGCTCAGCGTATCCCGCTGAACCGGAACCGTCGCCTGGCTAAAAATCAACCGGTTGCTTTCCTGCAAGTACGTTCCCTGATTGCGCGTTGTATCTGAGAACGAAAACTCGATATCACCCAATAGGCCAAGAGAAAGAGAAACACTCACCTGCAAAATGTAATCTGCCTGGTACGTCCCGGAGGGGTCCACGGTCAACTGCCCGTTCACTGTACCGGCAAACGACAGGGATGAAATTGCCGCCAGCAGCCGCGGGTCCGCCCACACGCGCACAGATGACTGATCCGCTTGCCAGACTCCAGACGGGTCTCCCCCCGCAGGTTCAGGTTTCTCGCTGATCATCTGCGCGTACCCGTGAACGTCTGCAAACAGCAGCACGGCAAGCGTGCATACGACCCGAAACCTGTTCATCTTCCGGCTCCTTTATTTGTTACCCGGCTGGAAAGTCTCAGTGGAATTCATGCATTTTCCAGAAACCCACCTCCGATCCATCTTGCTAATTTAGGAAAAATGAGCCATCTATACAATAACCAATTAAGCACATAAAACAACTAATCTTAAACCGCCAAGCACGCTTTGCACTCTTCATGGCCTGCAGGAGACAGTTTATGTCGTTCCACATCCTCGTAAACAGCACCCTGCCTGGTACCATTACCGCCATGTTCGCCCCAGCCTGGAAAATTCACCCCTGGTCCAAGCTCCAGGCAGAAGACTCGATCTTGCAAGAAATTGAAGGCATGCTCATCTACGGCCACCCGACCATCAACGCCTCACTGATGGACCAAACGCCTCGCTTGAAAGTGATCAGCAACTTCGGTGTAGGTGTAGACCACATCCATCTGTCCGATGCCAAAGAGCGTGGAATTTCCGTGGGATATACACCCAATCTGCTGGACGGAGCAACTGCGGATCACACGTTTGCACTCTTGATGGCCATTGCACGAAACATCGTCATTGGTCACAGGTACGCGTGCGGACCAGACTTCACAGCGCACGACCCCAGCATCCTCCTCGGCAGCGAAGTACACAGCAGCACCTTAGGTATTGTCGGACTGGGAAATATTGGCAAACAAGTCGCGCGGCGTGCATCTGGGTTTGATATGCGCGTACTCTATCACAACCGAAAACCCGATCCAAATGCAGAAGCTGCCCTGGGCGCTACATATACCCCACTTCCCAAACTACTCACCGAATCGGACTTTGTCACAATCAACGTACCGCTTACCAACGAAACCCGCAGCTTGATTGGCTCAAAAGAATTCGCCCAGATGAAATCCACAGCATACCTCATCAATGTAGCCAGAGGCGGTGTGGTAGACCACAACGCACTCCTATACGCCCTTCAGAACGGCCAAATTGCAGGAGCCGCACTGGACGTGACCGAACCCGAACCGTTGCCCAGAGACCATCCCCTGCTCCAGCAAGAAAACCTGATTCTCTCTCCGCACCTTGGAAGCGCAACCATACAAACACGTCAAGCCATGGCCAGGCGCTTTATTGACAACCTGAAAGCTGGACTGGAAGGAACCCCCTTGCCGACGCAGGCGACCTGACAACCAGGCGACTTCCATTTGGAGTTTGCAGACCAAATCTAAGGCCACCTGGCTTCAAAGGCGTCCGTACCATCACCGTAAACAAGCTTTCCATACGCTTCCCACTCCGCCACAACATCTGCATCTGGCTCTCCCTCATCTTGAAGAACTGCCAGGTTCTCACGCAACTGGATTTCCGTACCAGGTGCCGTCAACGCCAGGCGAACCCCAGGGTGGCGCAGCACGTACCGGTAGCAGTCCGCAGCAGAAGGAACCGATCTTTTCCAGCCAGCGTGACCTTTCAGCAAAGACCCCCACCGGGTACTTGTAAATGCCACAACTGGCACCCCCGCCTCCATGGCCGCGGGGAGAACCTCTGCCTCTGCACCCCGGTGGGCCATATTATATCTATGCATGAGAACTTCAATCTGTCCGCTCCGGATTAAGTCCAGTGAAAGCGGGCGATTGTGTGACGTAGCACCCACGTACCGGACCTTCCCTTCCTTCTTCCATTCCCGAATTTGGTGGATGGCCCCCCCTGCCTTGACCATTTCATCCACGTCATCGCCCGGTGATACATACTCCGCAAAAAACACATCCACCGCATCCACACCCAGCACACGGCGCACCCGTTCGAAATAAGCATTCATTTCTTTCGGATCGCGGGACTCCGTTCCGGTGGCCACAAAAACCCGATCACGCTCCTGCTTTAAAAGACGCCCAAGCCCCGCCGTAAGACCTTTAAATGACATATTGTAGAAGAAGAATACATTCACCCCGGCATCATATGCCGTTTGCACAAACCGGCTCTCTGTATCCGGGTTTCCGGCGAGCCCCAATGGCCTTACAGCCTCGCCGCCAGCTGTTTTCAGCCCAACATCCATACGCGCCCCTTTTCAAATTCTATTACGACAACCGAACGTGCCTTCCGGTTTTACTGGACTCATATGCCGCTTCAATCAAACGCGCCACACGCAGTGCATCTGCTCCACTGGCCGGGGGCGCCCCGTCTCCCTGTGTGGACCTCAAGAACCGTTCCAGAAACGCCAGCCCAGATGCCCCTCCGTACCCCTCGGCCGTTGGCAATGTGTACTGGAATTTGCGTGCCGGAGCAGAACCCCACTCCGGGTTCGCGCTCTCTGCGTACAGTTCTGGAGGTTGAGCGATGGGATTCCAATACACCCGCCCTCCAGACCCCCTGAAGCCCATGTATGAATCGTAATTCGGCCCCAAGTACCCCGCATTGCTCATCGCGAGTTCGTACCCCGCCTGCAAACTCCCAAGCGTCCCGTTCTCAAACCGGAAAGACAGAGACGCCACGTCCTCCACGTCTATATCCTCTCCACTCAGCGTATCCACCATTGCGGAGACCTCTACAATCCGCTCGCCCAGAACATAACTCAGCAAATCCAGATAATGGCATCCCAACCAGGACAAGATACCACCGCCCGACTTCGATCGGTCAAACAACCAGTGAGACGGATTCCGAAACTTCACCTGCGAAGTCACCAGCCGTGCTTCACAAGACGTCGCACGGCCCAGAATGCCCTCTTGTACCAGCCGCCGTGCATCTTGAGACACCGGATGGTACCGGTTCTGGTACATCACCCCTAGCTGCAACCCAGCCGTTGAGGCTGCAACCACCACCTTCTCAAGTTCGTCCGCTGTACGTGCAATTGGCTTTTCGCTGAGTACATGTATTCCATTTGCAAACAGCTTCAGACACAGATCTGCGTTCAGATGGTTATGAAAATCCGCAATTCCTGCATCAATCGTCTCCTCTGCCAGCAATCGCTCCAGATCATCGTACACCGCATCAATCTTCTCCGAGAAGTCCACCTTCACCTTCTCCAAGACTTCAGGGTCTTCATCGTACAGCACAATGCTCGAAACCAGCGGCGACAACTGCAAAGATTTTAAATGTGGACGCGAATGCGGATGTGTCAACCCAAACAGAGCAACTTTTAACGGTCTCAAAAACACCTCCTTCTTCATCCTCTGGGTTCACAAATAACACCTACCGGGAAATCCGCCCGGACGTATCTAGGGGCCCAGGGGCTGGCCTTTATAAATCAACCTTCGCCCCGAAACCACAGAATGGGAAAGGTACGTGCCATCGGTTCTGGTTCGCACAACAGCACAAAGTGCATCTGTGGTCAGCTCATCTTCCCCGAATGTCCTGTTGGCCCCATCTGAAATGACAACGTGATCAACGGTCCCCCTATG
>JAQCGA010000298.1 GCA_027619145.1 bacterium
GATTTTAGTCGTTGTTTGCGGCGTGTGGAACACGGATGTATCCGATGGTTTGTTCCACGGCCTGGATAATTTGCGGGATACCGGAGGGTTTATCGAGGAAGTGCCGAACGCCCCACTCTTTTAATTTGGACTTCACAGATTGATTGAGATATCCAGAAATAATCAGGATGGGGGTGTTGAGGTTCCAGTGTTGGAACAGTTGGGCAATTTCCACACCGTCCAGACCTGGCATGTTGAGGTCCAGGGTAACGAGGTCGAAGCTGCCGGAAAGGGCCTGGCCCACGGCGGAAGCGAGGAATGGGGAGACTTCCACTTCGTATCCGTAGTCCTCCAGCACTTCCTTGAGGATGTTCCGAAAACTTTCCTGATCTTCAATGACCAGTATGCGTTTGGACATGGAATAAGGCCCTGAATTCAATCTGCAATACACAAGGAAGTAAGGAATCTATCTGTAAGATGCAACCTCCGCAAGGTTTTTTTGGTGATATAGATCACGTTGCAAGCCGGGCTGGACGGTGGCGCGAGATCGCTGGGATCTGCCGGGAGGCGGTATTGGGGCTGTTGTATCCGCCGCATTGCATGCTGTGCCGGGCACCGCTGGAAGCGGACGGAGACGGGCTTTGTGGAGATTGCTGGGTGGACCTGGGGGTGATTGATGGGCCTTGCTGCAACCGGTGTGGTTGTCCTGGAATACACGAGCCGAATACGTGTGAGAATTGCCGGGAGAAGGTATTTGCGTTTTCCTGGATGCAGACCCTGGCTGCATTTCAGCCCGGTATGCAAGACCTGGTTCATCGGCTCAAATATGGCGGTGGGACCCGCGTGGCCCGGGTGTTGGGCAACGCGCTGGGGTTTCAACTTGGGCTGATGACCCGGCCGGAAAATGTTGAACTGGTGATGCCTGTGCCACTGCACGGGAGCCGCCAGCGAGAACGGGGGTACAACCAGAGCGGGTTGATTGCGCGGGAGGTTGGGCGGAGGTTGGGCGTACGGGTAGAGGAGTGGGTGTTGAGGCGCGTTCGGGCCACACCGAGTCAGACGGCGCTGGATCTGACGGGACGGGCAGCCAATGTGTCTGGGGCGTTTGAGGTGCGAAAACAGGAGACCGTAGCGGGACGGTGGGTGTTGTTGATTGATGACGTGGTGACAACCGGGGCTACTGCGAATTCTTGTACAGAAGCCCTGTTGGAAGCGGGGGCGAAAGGGGTGTGTGTGGCAGCACTGGCCAGTCCTTATTTTGAGGATGTAACGCCAGGGTGATCTTTTTCAGTTTGTTGAAAAATACTTGATTCCATTTGATATTGAGCATGTAGGAGCTTATATTTTGATTACAAGCCAGACTTTTCAATTGATTCTTGACCTCGTCAGTCGCGAAGAAGTCAGAATATCGCTTCACGGGTACGATGAGCTGGCGGCAGATGGGATTCCAGTCCGAGATATTATTGTCGGTATCGACAATGCCAGAGTGATCGAAGATTATCCTGATTATTACAAAGGTCCGTGTGTTCTGGTATTGCAGTGGGATCAGGCAGATAAGCCGATTCACGTCGTGTGGGGAATCCCAGAGAATGCGTTGGGCCCTGCAGTCGTGGTGACAGCTTATCGACCAGATGAGAATCTGTGGAGCGATGATTTTACCAGGAGAAAACCATGAGCGTAAGCCATCCATGTAAATTGGTTCATGTTGGCGAGTATGTCGCTGAGGTTGAAGTTGATCTCATTGAGACGAAAACAGGATGGTCCCCTTCTCTTTCTCTGGAAGATGCTGAAAAGCTGGATGAGGTCCGCGAGGCACTTGAAGCGGGAGATCTGAAGAGGGCCGGTCAATACGCGAAGGTTTATCGGTTGACGCCGGTTGAAGTCTGAGTTTTACCGAGCGAACGTTTGATTTGTAAATCCGTTTTGTGGATGCGGTGTGGCAGGTGTGCCAATTTGTCGCTTCCGTGTCTCTATAAAAAAGAGGGCCGATGCCGTTAGCATTACACGGGATCGGCCTTTTTTCTTGCACTAACTACAATGAATACAATATGATTTTATCTTATTTCTGGGTGTGTGATATTGAGGTATTCCTTATGATTTCTCGTGGCCCCATTTTTGCACTTCTTTCGCGCGGGCCGTTATTTTGTTGCGCCAGCATTTTTAAGTATCTGGGCGGTTTCTGTGTGGTCGTTTTTTTCTGCACACATCAGTGCAGTCTGGCCGTCTTTGTCTTCCAGGTCGATTTTTGCGCCTCGGGCCAGCAGGGTTTCTACTACGGCGGTGTGGCCTTTCAGGGCAGCCTGGATGAGGGCGGAGTTCCGGTATTTATCCCGGCTGTCCACTTTGGCCTCTGCTTGAAGTAGGGCCGATACGATTTCCAAATGGCCGTTGCGAGCCGCCATCATGAGTGCGGTTTTGCGGTAGTTGTTCCGTTCGTTCACTTTGGCATTGGCGTTGAGTAAAGTTTGTACGATTTCGGTGTACCCTTTGAATGAGGCGCGCATCAAAGGGGTATAACCGTCCCGGTCGTCTTTGTTCACATCTGCACCGGCCTCGAGCAGAGCATGCACAATGTCTATATGTCCGAGATCCGAAGCTTTCAAGAGGGCTGTGTTGCCGTAGTCGTTTGTTTTATTGACAGTGGCTCCATTTTCCAAAAGAAGCTTTACTGTATTCAAATGACCACTGCTCACTGCTTTGAGGAGAGGAGTATAACCGTATCGGTTGTGCGCATCGATTTTTGCACCGGCTTTAAGCAGGGTGCTGATTTCTTCGTCATTTCCCTGATCTGCGGCTTCGAGGAGATCTTTCTCCAGGTCTGCAGCCGAGACCTGTGGAAATGCGAACAACCCGGTCAGGCATAGGGCAAGGAACAGACGGTTCATGGCTATTTCCTCTCCGGTAAGGGGGATCTGTTGATTTCTGAAACCCGGGAACCAGGGTGCGGTGGGTCGATAAATGTGACGGAAGACGCTCTGGCATGATGTTCAGAAAGAGGGCGAAAGTCAAGGAGAACTTCTCTTACTTGAGGAAGTGGTGTCAGGCTGTCAATTTTCACCCGCTGGAATTTTTTGACGGAGGAAGGTGGAACAGGTGTTGTGAAATTTCTTCTAACACATTGATTCCAAGAATTTTACGGAAAATTAACTTGACACCTAAACGGGGATGTTTTAAATTTTCTCTTCTTTGAAGGTTGGGGTTCTCTGTCCCGCGCTCTCCGGGTTCAGAATTCAAAGACACACGCAGGAGACTTGGCGGGTCTGGCAGGTTGAATCGCGGAAGATCAGGAGTGAGCGCACGCGACCTGATGTGAAGCCGTGCCGGGTTCAGGCTGCAAAGGGTAGTTGAACGACGGCATTGTGAAGGGTGGATCGGGCAGTTTGGGATGTGGAAACGACGCGGAGGTACTACGATGGCAACAAAAGTAGGGATTAACGGTTTTGGGCGGATTGGGCGGCTGGTGTTTCGGGCTGCAATGCGTGAAAGCAGTGTAGAGGTTGTGGCGGTGAACGATCTGACGGATGCAAAGACGCTGGCGCATTTGCTGAAATACGATTCTACGCATGGCAAATACGCGGGCGAAGTGTCCTGCAAAGAGAATACGCTGATTGTGGACGGCAAAGAGATTCGTGTTCTGTCTGAAAAAGACCCGGCCAATTTGCCCTGGAAAGAGATGGGCGTTGAGACCGTGGTCGAGTCTACCGGATTTTTTACAGACAAAGAGGGTGCCGGGAAACACGTGAGCGCCGGGGCCAAACGCGTGATTATTTCTGCGCCAGCAAAAGGCGACTTGCCCACGGTGGTGCTGGGGATTAACGACGGAATTTTGAAACCAACCGACCAGATTATTTCCAATGCATCGTGTACGACCAATTGCCTGGCGCCTATGGTGAGCGTGCTGCACGAGAGCTTTGGAATTGAGCACGGGTTGATGACCACCATTCACGCGTACACGGGTGACCAGCGGCTGATTGATGCGCCGCACAAAGATTTGCGCCGGGCTCGTTCTGCGGCTCTTTCGATGATTCCCACAACCACGGGTGCGGCCAGTGCGGTGGGGAAGGTGATTCCGGATCTGAACGGGAAACTGGACGGGATGGCCGTGCGGGTGCCCACGCCCGACGGTTCGTTTACGGATTTTGTGGCCGTACTGAAAAAGTCTGTGACGGTTGAAGAGGTGAACGCTGCATTCAAGAAGGCCGCCGATGGCCGATTGAAGGGCATTCTGGAATACAGCGACGAACCGCTGGTGTCCATGGATATTGTTGGAAACCCGCACTCGTGCATTTTTGATTCCGATTTGACCACAGTGATGGGCAACAATATGGTGAAGGTGTGCGGGTGGTACGACAACGAGTGGGGCTATTCGAGCCGGTGTGTGGACCTCATTAAGAAACTGGCGTAAGCCCATTCCACGTGGCTGCGGGAAGGGGCAGGGTCGATGAACAAACTTTCGATTACAGATCTGGAGATCCGGGACCAGCGAATTCTGGTTCGCGTGGATTTCAACGTGCCGCTCGACAGCGGTGCTGTGTCCGATGATACACGGTTGCAAGCATCGCTGCCTACCATTCGGTACATTCTGGATCAGGGTGGTATTCCTGTGTTGATGTCGCATCTGGGCCGACCGGACGGGCGCGTGCGGCCGGAGCTTTCCTTGCAACCAGTGGCCCGGAGCCTGGAAGCCTTGCTGGGTTGCCCGGTCACCATGGCGCCGGACTGTGTGGGGGATGCCGTGGTGGGGCTGGTGAAAGAGGCGTCTGCCGGTTCGGTGGTTTTGCTGGAGAACCTGCGGTTTCACGCAGAAGAAGAAAGCAACGATCCGGCGTTTGCCCGGCAGTTGTGTGAGCTGGGCGATGCGTACGTGAACGATGCCTTTGGTACGGCCCATCGGGCACATGCGTCTACCGAGGGGGTCACACATTATTTTGCTTCGTGTGCGGCCGGGTTCCTGATGCAGAAGGAGTTGGAGTATCTGGGTCGTGCTCTGGCAGAGCCGGAACGGCCGTTTGTGGCTGTGATGGGTGGGGCCAAAATCTCGGGTAAGATCGACGTGATTGCCAACCTGTTGTTGCGTGTAGATGCATTGCTGATTGGCGGCGGGATGGCCTATACGTTTTTTAAAGCGATGGGCCTGGAGATTGGGAACTCGCTTCTGGAAAAAGATCGAATCGGGGTTGCAGAGATGCTGTTGCAGCGGGCTGGAGCCTCGGAGGTGAAGCTGGTGTTGCCGGTGGATTGTGTGGTAGCGGCTGGGCGAACTCCGGGCGTAGAGACGCGCGTGGTATCCCGGGACGAGATCCCGGCGGACCTGGAATCGTTTGATATTGGCCCGGAGACGTGCAGGTTGTTTGCCGATGAAATTCGGAATGCGCGTACGGTGGTGTGGAACGGTCCGATGGGCGTATTCGAACTAGATGCGTTTGCCGGGGGTACCCGGGCTGTAGCCGAAGCGATGGCCGAGGCTACAGACAATGGGGCTACGACTGTGGTGGGAGGTGGAGAAACGGCGGCTGCGGTGGCCGCATATGGCCTGGTGGACCGGTTGAGTCACGTGTCTACCGGAGGCGGGGCTTCTCTGGAGTTTTTGGAAGGTAAGGAACTCCCCGGTGTAGCGGCGCTGTCGGACAAGGAACATCGTGAGAAATCTTGAGCAGCGTACGGTAGCTTTCTGCTTCATGCCCGGCG
>JAQCGA010000299.1 GCA_027619145.1 bacterium
CCCCAGGAACTTGGGCGAGTCCTCGGAGCCGAAACGTGTTCTCCATGCGCCTTACACGACGGCAACCCGGGGCTCTTTCACTATGGCATCCACGGTGTGGAAATGCTCTTTGCATTGATGGGGCCCGGGTGCAGGTCCATTCGCACCCTCCGGCAAGAAAACTCGGAGGTCATCGCCGGTGTCTGGAGCGACGGCCGCATCGGCACAGTACGCGGCATTCGTCAGGGCGCTTCCGGGTTCGGCTTCACTGCATACTGCGAAAAACAGATTGTTCGAAACACCGTCAACACACGACACATTTACACGGAACTTCTCAAACGCATCCTTTCAATGTTTAAAACCGGCGTCTCTCCGCTGGACATTTCAGAAACGCTGGAAATTATTACCTTCATCGAAGCGGCCTACCGCTACAGAGACAGTCGGGGCATCGAAATCCCTCTGGAATCCCAGCCCTGAAACCTGGAGAATTCATGAAAACCATTACGTGCTGTCTCGTTGGATACGGCGGAATTGCCGTATTTCACACCGAGGCATTAAAAAAAATTCCCGGCGTTGTCCTCCACACCCTGGTGGGGCGCAGGGCTGAGCCCGCCGAAGAATTCAAAAACAAAATGGGCTTTCAGAAATCTACCACAGACTTTGACAGCGCCCTGGCAGACCCGGACATCGACGCCGTGGTCATTACCGCACCCAACGAGCTTCACTACGACCTGTCCAAACGAGCCCTGGAAGCCGGCAAACACGTCCTCCTCGAAATCCCCCTGGCCATGTCGCACAAAAGCGCCCGAGACCTGGCGGGCCTGGTCCGTAAAACCGACCTGAAACTCCTGGTCGCCCACACGCGCCGCTATGATCCCGTAGGCCAGTTTGTGAAAGACTTCATCGCCTCAGGCAAAGCCGGACAAGTCCACCACCACCATTGCCACGAATTCTGGCTTCGACACGAAAATATTGGATGGACCGGGTACAACCGAAGTTGGGTGGACGATGTTCTGTTCCACCACGGCTGCCACATGCTGGACTTCTCTCTGTGGGCCATCGGTGCACCCGCCCGACGCATCCGTGGCGAACTGAGTCCGCTGCACGCCAAAACGGGCACTTCGATGGACGTAAGCATGCTGGTCCGCTACGCCAACGAAACCATGGCCACGCTCAGCCTCTCCTACAACTCGCCTCGCGCATTCAACGGCAACCTTTTCATCTGCGACAACGGCACCCTCTCCGTCTCAGCAAAAAAAGTAAGCCTCAACAACGACCTCCTCTTCGAAGGCACCGGCAGCCTGGCAGAGCACGTACTTGCCCAGAACACAGACTTCGTCAACGCCATCCGCGAAAACCGCCAGCCCGCGTGCAACGCCGAACACGGCCTGGCGGCAATTACCTTACTCCAGCAAGTATACGATCAGATGGTTACGCTGGAAGACGAAGAAAAATATCGACGGATGTGGAACGCATAGCCACTTCTATTCCCGCGTTTCCGAAGCCGCTCGAACAGCATCGATCCCCTCGCGCAAAGCCTGCCGGTACACCCACAAATCTCCCCAGTACGCCAAACATCGGAACCCTTGATCCAGCATCACCCGACTTTCATCCGGACTGGAAACCATAATTCCCGGCGCTTTGCCATGTTTCTGGCAAGCCTCCAGCACCCGGTCCACCGCCTTCTGGTATTCTGCATGCGTGAACTGTGCTGGGATGCCCAGGGAGTTCGTCAGATCGAAATGTCCAATCCAGAGGACGTCGATCCCATCCGTACCCGCAATTTCATCCACATTCTGGACCCCCTCCACCGTCTCGATCTGCGCAATCAGCAAAACCTCCCGGTTCGCACGCTCCATCTTGCCAGCAACATCTCCGTCCCCATAGTCATCGTGCGCAATCCCAAACGCCGCGCCCCGGCTTCCTATCGGCGGGTATTTTGCAGCTTGCACAATACTCCGTGCCTGCTCACCGTTCTGAACCATCGGAACCATCAAACCCATCGCCCCCGCATCCAGGGACCGCGCCATAAAATGATACGTGATGGCAGGTACCCGAACCAGCGGGACCAGACCGTCCCGAGGACACGTGGCCATCAGCATGCGGATCGTTTCCATGCTCCAGCCGGTGTGTTCCATGTCGAAAACCGCAAAATCTGCCCCTGCGGCTGCCGCAATACGCCCGATGCCGGTCGTATTGAACTCGAATACCATCGTACCTACTGACACGTTCCCATCTTTCAAGATACGCTTGACCTTGTTCTCTCTCATCGAACGCCCCTGTTCGCAAAACGGCGCAGGTTCTGTTTCACGCGTGGGTGGTCCACCACATTACGGTTTACAACATTTTTCGGCTCCCGACCTGCCGCCACGTCCAGGATACTCCCACACGCGCTTCGGCCAATGCCCAGAAAACACTCGTCCGTCCAGCAAATCGCATGGGGAGCCAGAATCACGTTTTCAAGTCCCAGCAATGCATCTCTCGAATCCACGGGTTCCTGCTCGAACACGTCCAGCGCGGCCCCCTGGATCTGCTGTTTGCTCAACGCATCGGTCAGCGCCTTCTGGTCCACAATGGGCCCACGCGCTACATTAATCAGGTACGCCGTTTCCTTCATCATCTCAAGACGTTTGGCATTGATCAGGTGATGTGTATCCGGTGTAAGCGCACAGCAGATGCACACAAAATCGGACGTCCGAAGCAATGTTTCCAGATCCATCCACTCCGCCCCAGCCTCTGCAGCATCTGCCGGAGTCACGTACGGATCGTATGCCAGGTGGCGCATCCCCAGCGGCCGGGCCAGTGCGAACACTTCTCGCCCAATGTTCCCCAGCCCAATCAAACCCAGGCTGCGCCCGGAAAGACCTGTCCCCATGTGATCCATCTTCTCTGCCCAACGTCCCGTGCGGATCAACCGATCCTTAATCAACATCTTGTGGCTCAAGGCCAGCAGAAAAGCCAGTGCAGATGTGGCGACGGGGCGGCGCACTCCGTCTGGAGTGATGGTGAGCAATACGCCGTTACGCGTACAGGCCTCCACATCCACATTGTCATATCCTACCCCGAATCGTGCCACCACAGCCAGCCGGTCTGCACCCTCCATCGTAGCCGCAGAAACCTGCGGTCCCAGCACCAGCAACGCATCAAAACCCTGTACCTGTTCTGGGCGCAGTTCCCCACCTTGATCTTTGAGGAACGTCCATTCCACCCCATCCGTTCCTTCCAGCAAACCCAGCCCAATATCTCCAAAGCCCAACGTACCGTCGGCCTTCAGGAAATCATGGGTAACCCCCACACGGAATATTGAACTCACTATTTCCTCCCTGCGTTTACGAAGCCATCTCCACAACCCGCGCTTCTCGCACAGACCGATATCCCGCCAGAACCGCTTCCAGACACTTCAGCCCGTCCATTCCGCTCGCTATTGCCGGACCGCCAGAAGCTACACTCCCGCAGAAATGGTCCAATAGACCGCTGTAATAATCCGGAAACACCACCGCCTCCACCGTTTCCCCTTCTGCTGTAACCACCTTCAGTTCCTTGCCCATGAACAAGGTTCCCTTCGTACCATAAATCTCCAGAATATTCCCGGAAAATGGAATCGAATACGAAGTCGCCAGAACCCCGTGCACACCAGATACGAATTCTACAGTCGCAAAGGCACTTTCTTCCACCGGGTACCCGAACACCTTTGAGCTGGCCAAACATGATATCCTGCGAAAATCCCCCAACAAGTACCGAAACAGATCCAGGTAATGTGCCCCCACGTCCATCAGAGCGCCGCCACCGCCCTGCGCCGGATCCAACCGCCACTCGTCCTCCTTTCGCGGCGTCCATTTGGCCAGGTGAGCGCGAACTTCTACCACCTGCCCAAGACCTCCGGAAGCCACAATTTCTTTCACCTGCTGATGCACAGGCCAACCTCGCAGCACAAAACAAACCTCCAGATGAACCCCCGCCCTCTCACACGCATCAATCATTTTCCGACACTCGTCCACCTGCAACGCCATGGGTTTCTCACACAGTACGTGCTTGCCCCGTTTCGCGGCGGCCACCACGTGTTCGCAGTGAAGGTGCGGCGGGCTGGACACGTACACAGCATCGACTTCGGGATCATCCAGCAAAGACGCCACGTGGGTGTACGAACGTGCCGCGCCGAACTCCGCCGCCAACGTCTCGGCCCTCTCTCCATCTCGAACCATCAGCGCAGATAATTCGCACTCCGAATTCGCGAGGATCGCCGGCATCACACGGCGCTGCGCCACACTCCCTGCTCCCAGCACACCCCATCGCAAACTCATACCCCATCTCCCATCTGACGCCCTGCTGTCAGGTCCACCACGCACCGCTCTTCCATCGCCTGGTCCGCAGCAAATACCAGCCTGTGTCCGTTCATCGAATCTTCAATCCGCGTACACGAAATCGAGGGTGCCTCTCCCCGAATCAGCCGAACAAAATCACTCACCAGTCTCAAGTCTCCCCCACCATGCCCGCCAAATGCTCCGTGCATGTCTCCACTCTCTTTCAGATCCACAACTTCCTCGGAATACTCATGGCCAGCTCGGGTATCAATATGCCGTACTACAAACTTGCTATCTTCAAATACCCCCTGGATCTCGCCTTCCGTTCCCACCAGATGAATCGCCCGCGAAGGCCGGGACGATCCACCCACCATATTGTGTGATGCCGTGCTACCGTCTTCAAATTCGATGGCCACGGACTGGTGATCCACGACATCGTTATCACACTTCCACACGCAACGTCCGTACGGGTTATCCGTCTTCAGCGACTCAATCTTCTGCTCGATCGTGGGATCTTCAATATGCTCCAGCGTATCCCATACGTAAAAACTCCACCGCTTCGGATGGTCAATATAGTGCTTCCGCGCCGAGTACAAACAATCCGCCTCGATCTCACAGTCCACCAGACAACGGTTCCCCGCACCTTCCGGCGCCTTCTCCAGCCGAAACTGCATGTTAGAACCGAAACTGGACACAGCCACGGGTGCCACTCCACTCTTCATCCACGCTACCAGATCCAGATCGTGACAACATTTCGCCAGAAGCATAGAAGCCTGGCAACGCTGTTTGCTATTCCACTTTCCTCGTACGAACCCAACCCCCAAGAGGCGGTAGCTCACGTGCTCGAGCGTTTGCAAATTTACGATTTCGCCAATCAAACCATCCGCCACGCGCTGGCGTACCGCCATGTAAAATGGCGCATACCGAAGCACATGGCAAATCATCACCTTGCGCCCCTTCTCTCGCGCCTTATCGTAAAGCTGCCACATCTCTTCTTCATTTGTCGCAAACGGTTTCTCCAGCAGAATATCATACCCCGCATCCAGCAGCGGCAAAGACGTGGGAACGTGGTGGTGATCCATCGTACCATTGATCACTACATCTGCAATCTGCGGATGTGCCGCCAACTCCTCTGCGGTTTCAAAGCAAAAATCCCGTGAAAACCCGAACCGCTTCGCAACCTGTTCACGCCTTCGTTCAATTGGATCTGCAACCCCTACAATTTTCAACTCGTCTGGATGGTGCTCCGAATACGAAGCGTACGTCAATGCCCTGTGCCCCGCACCTACCACCACCGCAGTCAACGGTTTCTGTGCCACAACCACCTCCCTAGGTCAAAATCCCCTGAATCCACGCCATAAACTTTGGGA
>JAQCGA010000002.1 GCA_027619145.1 bacterium
GGTTTCCCCGCCCGCCTTCCGGTTCCCTCACCCGCCTTCCGTCGAACCGAAAAACACCGGAGCGCGGAAACCGCGCCCCTACGCAAACGTAAAAAACGTCCGTGTTGTGCCTTGCGGTTCCGAATCCTGTCTCCGTTTTCCCTTTGCGTCTTTGCGCCTTTGCACGAGACCGCCTTTCCTCTTTCCAAGGATCCCTACATGCCCCAAGACCCCATCCCCAACCTCCTCCAATCGATCGATCCAACCCACATCTCCCGCGCCCTCTTTCACCTCTCCAAAACCCCCCTCCTCCTCCGCAAACTCAACTACACCCGTCCCGGACAGTCCCGCTGTACCTTGTACGAAACCGACGATTTCCTGAAAGAAAGCCTGGAATCCTTCGGGTACACTATCCAGACAGAAGAGACCCAGGTCCAGGCCTTCCGCTGCGACACCAGCAAACCCAAAGCCCACCAGTATTCCCCGCCGGACCCCAACGATCCCTGGTATACCGCGTACAACCTCTACGCCGAAAAATCCGGCACAACGCACCCGGATGAAATCATCTTCCTCCTCGCCCACAAAGACTCACAAAGCTGGGTGGACTCCCCCGGTGCCTACGACAATGCCGCCGGAACCTCTGCCCTTCTCGAAATCACCCGTGTCCTGGCAACCTACGAACCACAACGCACCATCCGCTTCCTCTTCTGTAACGAAGAACACCGCCCCTGGACCAGTGTCACCGCCGCGCAGAACGCAAAAGCCCGAGGCGACAACCTCGTGGCCATCTTTAACCTGGACAGCATGGGTGGCAAACCTCAGGCAGATATTGACGCTGGCCGAAAAACCAACGTCACCCTTTACACCCAGCCCGAAGGCGAACGCTTTGCCGACCTGATGGCCCACGTCAACACGGCCTACAACATCGGCCTGGTCCAACAGAAATATCTGCGTCTCCGCCCCGGTGACGACGACGGCTCCTTCATCAACGCCGGTTATCCTATGGCCGTAGCCAGCCTCGGCTCCTTCCCCTATGCAGACGCCACCTACCACACCGAAGACGACATCCCAGAACGCGTGGACATCGAAAATCTTACCATGGCCACACAGGCCAACCTGGCCGCTGCCCTCCGGGTGGACCTCGGCCAATTCTGACCGGTACAACCAACGCAAAGTGCAGATAGTCGCCGTTCCCATCCCCCTTTTTCCAAAGTTGCAATCCGCTTCCACACGCACTATCTTGATACAGCAAGTGGCACCACCCTGAAGCCCATCGGACCTGGAGAAGCCCCATGTCACTTCCCAAAACCATGCAGGCCGTCATCTGCCACGGACCACAGGATTATCGCCTGGAAGAACACCCCGTACCACAACCCGGTCCAGAAGAAGTCATTGTCCGCATCCAATCCGTTGGCATTTGTGCCAGCGACCTCAAATGCTATCTGGGTGCGCCCCTTTTCTGGGGAGACGCACACCGCGAAGGCTACTGCCAGGCACCCGTCATTCCCGGCCATGAGTTCGTGGGCAACGTAGTCGCCCTGGGGGACGGTGCCGGAGAAAAATACGGCCTCACCCTAGGCGACATGGCCGTCTCCGAACAAATTGTCCCCTGCGGAACCTGTCGCTATTGTAAACGCGGCCAGTACTGGATGTGTTTGCCGCACGATATCTACGGATTCCGGCAGAAAACCTTCGGTGCCATGGCCGAATACATGCGATTCCCCACCGGTGCCCTCAACTACAAAGTACCCGAATCCATCCCCGCCCAACACGCCGTATTCATCGAACCGCTCGCGTGCGCCATCCACGCGGTCAACCGCGGCAACATCGAACTCGACCACACCGTTGTCATCGCCGGTGCAGGCCCATTGGGCCTGGGCATGATTGCAGCAGCCCGCCTCAAAAACCCCCGACTCCTCATCGCCCTGGATCTCAACAACAACCGGCTGGACATCGCCCGGGCCTGCGGTGCAGACGTGGTTTTAAATCCCAGCGATGTGGATGTGATCAACGAAGTGCGCCACCTCACCGACGGATACGGCTGCGACGTGTACATTGAAGCCACCGGCCACCCAGCCGCAGTAGAACAGGGCTTACACATGATCTGCAAACTCGGCACCTTCGTAGAATTCAGCGTCATGCGCGAACCCGTCACCGTAGACTGGACCATCATTGGAGACACCAAAGAACTCAACATCCACGGTGCGCACCTGGGTCCATATTGTTATCCGGTAGCCATCCGCATGCTCGAACAAGACCTCTTGCCTATGGACCGAATCGTCACCCACAAAATGCCCCTCGAGAAATTCCAGGACGGCATAGACCTGGTCGCATCCGGAGATCGCTCGATCAAAGTCACCCTGGAGCCGTAATTCCATGCCCATTGCCCAATACCATCTCGGATGCCCCATCTGGTCCAACAAAGACTGGGTAGGAGAACTCTTCACCTCAAAAGCAAAAACCGGAGACTTCCTGCACCAGTATGCCTCCGTCTTTAACACCGTAGAAGGCAACTCCACCTTCTATGGCCTGCCCACAGAGGACACCGTTACCCGCTGGAAAGAACAAACCCCGCAAGACTTTCAATTCTGCTTCAAATTTCCTCGCGCCGTCAGCCACGACAAAAAACTGGTTGAATCCGAACGCGAAACCCAGGAATTCCTGGACCGTATCGCCCCACTTCAAGATCGCCTGGGCCCGCTCTTCCTGCAACTTTCTCCCGCATTCGCACCCACTCTGCTCCCCGTCCTGGACCGGTTCCTGTCCGGCCTGCCAAAAAATCTTCACTACGCCGTTGAAGTTCGCCATCCAGACTTCTTCTCGGACGCAGAAGCAGACCTGAACACCTGTCTGAAAGAACGAGGTGTAGACCGCGTCACTTTCGACACACGGGGCCTGCACAGCGCAACCACCAGCGACCCGGCCACACAGGCCGCCCAAAAGAAAAAACCGCAAATCCCGGTTCGCTTCACCGCCACCGGCCACCGGCCTTTCATCCGTTTTGTCGGTCATCCAGACGTGGATAAAAATCTGTCCCTGCTTGGAAAATGGGCAACCGTCACAGCCTCCTGGATTCAGGAGGACCGCACCCCTTATATCTTTATGCACATGTCCGATGAATTCTATGCGCCACGCCTGGCTCGCCATTTCCACCGCCTCCTCAGCGAGCACCTGAATGTAGGCAACCTACCCGTATGGCCTGCCGAACAGGAACAACCAGAAGAACAGCTCAACCTCTTTTAGTCGAACGTCACCTCTTCGATCCCGGGTAGGGGCGAACCTTGTGTTCGCCTAAAAAATGAACCGCCAGCATACGGGTAAGCACAGGAATTTCTCCTGTAAAAAATCTTCTCCTCCACCCCACCAAACAGGAGCACAAAGCACAATGCCGAACAACCATCACATCAAGCTCACCGTAGACCACACACAGGTCGCGGATAAAAATCTGGAGAACTTCCCACTACTCGTTGTTTTGCAAAACGACAATCTCAAATTCGAAGCCAACGGCGGACAGGTCAAAAACGAGAACGGAAAAGACATCTCCTTCTGCCTGTCTAACGATTCCGGACTCGATCACGAAATAGAAACCTACGACCCCGCTTCGGGTACTCTACGCGCCTGGGTCAACCTCCCTGTGCTCTCGCACACAACCGACACTTCGTTTTACGTATGCACCGAAACCACCGAAGCCACCGGCTCCGTCTGGGATTCGGCGCACAAGCTGGTCTGCCATCCACACCTGAATCTGAGCGAACACCACACCGTACCAAACAATGGTGATCTCGATATCACAGAAACCCTCACCGTAGAAGCCTGGGTCCACAGCGATGAAGGCGCGTCCGATGCATTTCAGGCCCTGGTTGGCCGATGGGCATTGCGTCAGACCATGGATGCGTTTGAATCCTGCGACGCCGGCAACACAGATGGCCTCAATACCAAAGGCTATTTCGGTGCCGTTTGCGATGGCCGGTACGTTTATTTTTCCCCTCAACGCAACGGAAATCAAACACAGCACGGACAGGTTCTGCGCTTTGACACCCACGGTGCATTCAACAACCCGGAAAACTGGGCGGCGTACGATGCCGGAAACACTTCCGGCCTCAACACAAAAGGGTATTACGGTGCCGTACACGCCGGACACCACATCTTTTTTGTCCCGCGTACAGACGGCACCACCCACCACAGCCGCATCCTGCGTTGCGATACCCGCAAAGATTTTCGAAGTGCAGCAGCCTGGGAAGCCTACGACATTGGCAACATCGTCTCCTACCAGAGTGCCGGCTACGACGGACGCTACATCTATCTTACCCCCGGCTATGAGGCCGATGGCACCGACAGCGGCCGGGCCGTTCGTTTCGACACCCAAAGTAACTTCACCGATGCCCAGAGCTATATCACCTACGACGCCGGAAATACTGATGGCCTGGACGCGAAAAACTACGATGGCGCGTGCTTTGACGGACGCTACATTTATTACGCACCACTCAACAACAGAGGCATTGTCCTGCGCCATGATACAACCGGTGACTTCTCCAGTCCCAAAAGCTGGCAGGCCCTGGACGTAAGCAGCCGCGGTCTTCACATGTGCGTAGGTGCCATCTTTGACGGACGCTACATCTACTACGTACCCTACGCCCACAGCACCGCCGTCCGCTACGACACCCAAAAAGACTTCCGGGACCTGGAAAGCTGGCAGGCCTACGATGCCGCAGACACCTCAAACCTGCACACCAAAGGCTACGACGGCGCGTGTTTCGACGGACGTTATATTTACTACATCCCGTTTTACGAAGGCGACGCCCCCAAAAGCGGCTTCCACTGCCGCGTCCTCCGCTATGACACCCAGCAGAACTTTGACGCCCCTGCCGCCTGGGATGCCGCGGACGGTGGTGCCTTTACAGATCCGCCCAACCCCGGCGGCTTCAACGGCGGCGCTTTCGACGGACGCTACGCCTACTTTTCCCCCTGGCGCGAAGATCCTGAAAAAGACGAAACCCGAGACTACGTTCCCCACGGCAAAGTCCTCCGCTACGACACCACCGGCCCGGATGCCTCTTTTCTCCTCAAATATGTGGAATGCGGCCACAATGGCGGTCTCTGCGCCTCTTTGCCAGGCCCCACCTTCTCCATCAACACAGCCAACGGTATACGCAACGTTCGCCTCAACCGAAACCTGAAACCCGGCTGGCACCACATTGCCGGTGTGTACGACGGTGCTCACCTCACGCTGTACATCGACGGTGAACCCGAAGCGCAGACACCTGCTTCAGGCTCTATCCTCATCGGCCAGGCCGACCTGGAAATCGGCCACCTCTCTGGCGGAGGCGCACCTTTTAAGGGCCGCATCGAACACGTCCGTATTTCAGACGTTGCCCGATCCTCCGCATGGATCCGAACCACCGCACAAAACCTGGCAGATCCTGCTGCATTTGTTCGGGTAGAGAAATAGCAGGTACGCAGATAACAGCAACAAAAAGCCCTCTATAAAACATCAATAGAGGGCTTTTTGTTTTTGACCCGAAACGTACATGTGATTTAAACCTACCGCGAGGTCAGTTCGAAATTTTGTAAATTCCCTTATGCCCGCCTGCCAATTCCACTGCCCGTCTGAACATGCACCTCCAGACCCGCTTCCGAATCCCGTATCAGATCCTCGTCGAACACAATCTTCCCCGGTTCGAACAGAAGCACCAGCGTGGACCCGCCAAACCGAAAATACCCTTTCTCTTCTCCCCGTTTCACCCGGCCCGGTGTATACGTCTGCACGATTCGCCCCACAGCAAACGCGCCCACATCCACATAGGCGATCCGCCCAAAATTTTCGGACGCAAACGCCATAACTGCGCGCTGATTCCGAATAAAAATATCCGGCATTCTTTCCAGGGCAATCGGATTCACCGTATGGTACTTCCCGGGTACCAGCCGCGCAGGCCCTGCCTCTCCATCATCCGGAAAATGGTATCGGTGATAATCGTACGGTGCCAACCGAACCACCAGTGCCGAACCGCCGTGAAATACCGCACCGTCCGAAGCCAGTAATGCATCCACTGTCACACCGGTACTTTTTACCGGAAGCCGTGTACCGTTTTCCAGACGTGGGAACACCAGCACCTTCCCATCTGCCGGGCAACAAAATACTTCCGAATCAGCCGCAAAAGGCCGCGTCTCCGGCTTGAGCTTCCGTGTAAAAAATGCATTAAACGTCCGGTACGCACACACAGGCAACTCAAATTCCGAAGCATCGATTCCATACTGGGCAACAAATGTCTCCACCTTCTTCCGGCTTCCAGGTCGGTCCTGTAACCATCCAATGAACCGGCACAGAGATACTCGGTTTCCCAACCCACGCAATAGCCTTCCCCACACACCCGATTCGTAGAGAAAACGAATCAGCCTCTCAGCATACACCGGTTCCTGTACCACTTCACCGGTTATTCGATCCCTGTACTTCACATCAACGAACTCACCCATAACCCATCCATCTCCAACGATTCATTCCAGGCCTCGCACCTCAATCCCCAACTCATCTGCCGTCCGGTGCAAAAATGCACTTGCCTCCGGTAATTCCTCTTCGCCACTGCCCTCTACAATCAACGGGTATTCGGGGTCCAGCGCCTCCATCCTTCTCAGGTAAGTACGGAAATCCAGCATCCCCGTTCCTGCCGAACACGTGGGCAGGTGCAGCGTATGTGCGGGCGTAATGGTTATATCCTTCGCATGCCCACTCACAATATGCTTCCCCAGCACATCGAACATCTCCTCAATCGCCTCCCCCGTCCGAAACACCGTCTTCAACGTAATCCAGTTCGCCGGATCCATATCGCACCGCACCCACGGCGAATCCACCGCGTCCAGCACCTCCCGGCTCACCTTTGCACTCTCCAGTACCACCAGCACGTGTCCTTCCAGGCTCAGGTACACCTGGTTGTCCTCTGCTGCCTTCGCGCACTCTCTCAAACTTTTGATTAACTGCTCCCGAACCTTCGGACGCCAGTTTTCTGGATGTGGATGCCACGGTCCCACATCACTCATCGAACCTGGCCCTGTATCAATCCCCCGAGCACCCAGGTGACCCGCCATCTTCAACGCCGCCTGTACTGTCCGCACCGCCTCTTTGCGTACAGACTCGTCCGGATGAAGCAACGGCTGCCAGTAGCCCGTGGCCTGGTACATCCGCACTCCATGATCCGCCAGCAGATCCCGCACCCGGTGGCAACGCGCTGGCGACGTCTCAAACGGATCGTTCGCCCGGAACCGCGTGAAAATCCCCGAAAATCCCAGCTCTCGTACGCGCTGGGCAATCTCCGACGTTACATCTTCCATATTGCCAGGCAAAAAAGCCCCAGACATTCCAAATCGCATCTCGAATTCTCCCTGGAGATAAAATCGGTTTTCCGTACCCAATTTAAAATACGGAAACCGCAACCAGATATCAAAAAGAATAAAAAAAACCGCAATGGGCAGCTTCTTTCCATTGCGGTTTCAAACACAGATCCCAGGTTCAGGCCTTTTCCTCTGGCGGCGGACCAAATGAGTGCCGGAACAACTCCTCAATCGCCGCACGTCCGGCTTCCGTCAGATGCCTCGTACCCGTACCCGCAAACCCCCGGTGAGGGATCAACGGCTCGTCCGGAACCCAGTGCTGATCTTTCCATGCAAACCACTGATGACGGTCCTGGTCGTATACACTTACAGGCCGATTGAAAATCTTCGCCAACTCTACACCCCAACCGGTTCCACCTTTCACCGTATCGTCCGCCTGGATCCACCCAATGGCGAACACCTGGTAACTGTTGATTACCATATGATACAATGACTGGATCACGCTACGAATCTTCTCTGCCCGCGCATAGTGCCGGTTCATGCGCTGCGACACCATCTCCATACTGATATCGCCCTTTTTGAGCTCCTCGGCAGTCAGCGTCTTCGCCCCGCGGGTACGCTCCATCTTATGCCCCCGAAACGAATAGTTGACCTCTTCAATTCCCCAGCGTTCTGCATTGCGTCCAAATTCCGCCTCGGCGCCCTTGTGCGCTCCGCTGTACAACACAACGTGTGAATATTGCGACATGGTCTCTCCCCAGGTAAACGGACTCAATGATCCCGGAAACCTCGTCTCCCAATTCTGTACATCACTTCTCGACGGGCATAAATGTATCAAATGTATCTTCAAAAGTCAAAAAAGTAGTACCATAGCACCCACGGGCCAGACGACTCTGATATATCAAGCATCATTGGCTTATTCCACGGTCAACTTCCGAATACCAAACTGCCCATATTCGTATTGCACAAGCCAGGCGGAAGCCATGGAAGAAGAATTCCTGTTTGGATCGTGCATCGTAATACTCATATCACACAAATAGAACCCCGTTCCGTCCAACTCCAGCAGTCCTGGAAAATGCAAATGCCCCGTAAATACGTGCTCTACCCTGTTTTTCAAACATCGATCGTACAGATCCGGTGTACCGCTCAGAACATATTTTTTCATGCTCCGGTTGGGATCTACAGATAAAATATATTCCCGCACAGGCGGCTTGTCGATAGGAACATGCGTAAATAGCAGGTTTCGATCAAACTGGTTCAGTACTTCATCCACCCAGGCTTCCGTCCCTTTCGGAACATAGCTGAGCGCACTATCCATCAACACAAGACCAACCGATCCCTCTCCCAGCACCCGATTGCTAAACACAACGCCCTGCTTCGCCCAAAAATCTGCATGTTCCCTGTTGACCTGCGTTTGGTACCGGTCCAAATCTTCATCGCCGTCCGGATGCGCCAGATCGTGATTGCCCGGCGTCATATACCACGGCACCTGCAGAATGGACATCAAGTCCAGCCCAAACGCCACGTTTTCAGGACTGAACCAGTCCACCAGATCGCCCAGCAGGATGACAACGTCCGGTGCTTCACGATTGATCCGTTTCAATAAATCCTGAAACGATGGCCAGGCGCACTTGAAAAATCCCCGAATCTCATGCAACTTCTTGTACGGATCGTTCTGCGCAATCAGGTGAACATCGCTCAGAACGGCTATTTTCATTTCACATCTCCATCCACCCGCACAATCTCCCAGCAGTGGTGCACCTGACGGTGTCGTGCAAAATCTTGCGGAATGGTCGCCCCGGTAATATCCGTCATCTTCAAATCATCCCGCCCTGTCATCTCCATCCGGAAATTCCGTCGATTGGTAGAAAACAACAAAATTCCCCCCGGTTCCAGCAAACGGACCGTATTCGTAATCACTTCCACATGATCCTGCTGCACATCGAACATGCTGTCCATCCGCTTCGAATTGGAAAACGTGGGCGGATCCAGGAAAATCAGCCCGTACTGCCGCTTCCCTCGTCGGGCCTCTTGCTCCAACCATTCCAGACAGTCGGCACGCACCAGCTCGTGTCCTTCCTCCCCAAATCCGTTCAGCGCCATGTTCTGCCGAGCCCAATCCAGATACGTCCGCGACAAATCCACCGTCGTCGTCTCAACCGCACCGCCCATCGCAGCGTGCACCGTTGCCGTTCCTGTGTACCCGAACAGGTTCAAGAAGCGCTTCCCCCGTGCCTTCTCCCCAATCTTCTGTCGTGTGATCCGGTGGTCCAGAAACAATCCCGTATCCAGGTAATCCGTAAAATTCACCCGGAACCGACAATCGCCTTCTGTAACCTCGTAAAATCGACCGCCTGCCCCCTGCTTCTCATACTGATCTTTGCCCGACTGCCTGCGTCGCACCTTGAAGAAAACCTGTGCTTCCGGAATCTCCAGCACCTTATACAGAACCGAAAGCGCCTCCCGAAGTCGCTCCTCTGCCTTCCTCTCCTCCACAAAGTCAGGTGCCGCAAACGCCTGCACGTGCGCCCAGGTTTCTTCGCCCTGGTACAAATCCACAAGTAAGGGATATTCAGGTAAATCACCATCGTACAACCTGTAACACGAAACCCCCGTCCGCCTTGCCCATTTTCCAAAATGCCGCAAATTCTTCCGAAGCCGGTTCTCCAGCATTTCTCCGCCGGGGCTCTGCGTAACAACAGGCTCAAATGCCGGACGAGACGCTTCCTCTGCCCGTTCCCGCATTTTCTCTTCGGACGCCAGTTTGTATACCAGCAGCTTACACGGAATCGCACCGTTAAACAACTCGTAGCTCCGTCGGGGCTTCAACCGAATCTGCGGCGCCAGAGCCGGGTTTCCTGTAAACACCGCCGCCCGCCATCCGGCAAACGACGCCCGGAGCTTATCCCCCACCTGAGCGTATAGCTCGCCCAATTCGTGTTGCAGTCCCATCCGTTCCCCGTACGGCGGATTCATCACCAGCAATCCCGGCACATCGCCCGATACATCTGCATCATCCAGCTCCCGCCGCTCTACATGCACCTTGCCATGTAAACCGGCACGTTCCACATTTGCAATCGCCTCTCGCACCGCCTTGGGATCCACGTCATATCCCACAATCGTCGGCATCCGCCGCAGTCCTTCTTCTCTCTGTGTGCGCGCTTCTTCCAGCAATCGCGCCCAAATCTCTGGATCGTGCTGCTTCCAGCCCAGAAACCCGAAATACCTCCGCTGTAACCCCGGCGCAACCTTTCCTGCAATCCACGCCGCTTCAATGGGCAATGTCCCTGACCCACACATCGGGTCCAGCAGTGGCGCACCCGCCGCCGCAAATTCTGGCCAACGCGCCCGTAATAGAATTGCCGCCGCCAGATTCTCTTTCAGGGGCGCATCCCCCCCCGTTTCCCGGTACCCTCTTCTGTGCAAACTCTCCCCGGACAAATCCAGACTCACCTTCGCTTCGTCCCGAAACAGGTACACGTTAATTCGTACGTTCGGCCGCTCCAGATCCACATTCGGACGCACACTGTATTTGTCACGAAACCGGTCCACCACCGCATCTTTCACCTTCAAGGCACCAAAATGCGTGTGTCGAATTTGGGACTTCTGCGACCCCAGATCCACCGCCAGCGTACCATCTGGTTCCAGGTGATCCTCCCAGGGTAGCGCCCGGATTCCGTTGTACAGTGCCTCCGGTGTCTCCGCCCGAAACGCACCCAGTCCAAGCAATATCCGGCTGGCCACCCGCGACCACAAACAGGCGCGGTACCCTATTTCCAGCTTTCCTTTAAAAGATACCCCGGCCTGCGCTTCTTCCACATCGGTTGCACCAATCGCCCGGATCTCTTCCGAAAGCATACGTTCCGTACCGCGCGGAGCTGTTGCAAAAAAATCAAATAACGCTGACATCCGTCCTCATTTCTTAAGAGCTCCTTAACACCAGCCGTTCGGCATTTTTATACGCAATCTGCTCCCGCTCTTCCTCCGAAATATCCGCCGCCGCCAGCAATGCCGGAAATGCCATTGGCTCGTACAACGGAGAATCTGTACCAAACAGAATCCGGTCTGCACCCACCGCGTGCACCATCTGCGCGATGATCCCCGTTCGAATTGCTCGCGCCGTACCCATATCCGTGTACAGGTTCCGCGTCTTACACTCCTGAATCGCATCAATTCCTTCGTAAGTCTGCCCCGGTTGCCCCACACCAAAATGCGCCGTAATCACCGTCAGCGAAGGAAACCCTTCCGCCAGCCGCCGGAGCCGCGCCGGCGACGCATAAGAATCATTCTCTCCGTGCGAAAGCACCGGCATTCCCAGCGGCTCCAGTTTTTCCAGCAATCGAAAAGACGCCCTGATATCCGCCGGATATTTGTGCAACACCGGGTGGATCTTGAACCCAACCACCTTCGGATGATCCTTGAACCGTACGAGCAATTCTTCAGACTCCCGCATCTTCAATGGATTCAACACCAGCCATACCAGCAAATGATCCAGCTTCTCTGCCTGCATCACCGTCCACTCATTCCCGTACGTCAGTTCCGTAAACAGTGCCGCAGCAGATGTCACCACCGTCCGCTCAATACCCGCCCGTTCCTGCAGTGCAACAAACCCCTCGGGCGTAAACGTCGTTCCTTCATCGAACCACGCCCCCAGATGTGCGTGTGTATCAATATACCGCATCCCGTCTCCTCTGTCACATTTCAGTTGCTTTTTCCACCGCCTCAATCAACCCATCCACGTGGCTTTCGTCCATCGGCAGAGACAGCGCACTCATATACATTGCGTTGCTCAAAAAGTACCCCTGTCCAATCAACGCCAGAAACACCCGGTTCGCCCGCGCCTTATCCACCCGCGCCAGGTTGCGGTAATTCACCAATTCCTCAGCCGTAAAATGAATGCTGAACAACGACCCCGTTCCCACGGCCTTTGCATCTACTCCACGCGCCTGAAACATCGTATTCAACCCACTACGAAGGCGATCGCCCAATCCATTTACATGCGCAAACGCTTCTGGCGTCAACTGCCTCAACGTTGCCAGCCCCGCCACCATCGCAACCGGATGCCCGCTAAACGTCCCGCTCTGGAAAAATCCGGTAGAACCACGCGATGTATCAAACAAATCCATCATATCCACTCGCCCACCAAACGCACCCACCGGAAATCCGCCGCCAATAATCTTGCCATACGTCGTCAAATCCGGCTCAATCCCATAATATTCCTGCAATCCACCCCGGCCCACACGGAACCCTACGATCTCATCGAAAATCAGCAGAATTCCTTTCTCGCGCGTCACCTCCCGCACAAACCGCACAAACTCCGGCCGTTGCTCCAGAATACCCGCCCGCGGATCAAACATCACACACGCCAGTTCATCCCGATGCTTCTCAAGCAACCGCTCCACCGCCGCCTCGTTCCCATACGGCAAAACCACCACCTCTTCTGCCGCATGAGGAGATGCACCACCTGCCGTCGAAACCGAAATCGGCTCTTCCTCTGGCCCCGCCTTCTCCAGCGCGGGTGCGACACTCACTTCCACCAGATCATGGCTCCCGTGATACCCGCCCTCAAACTTCGCAATCTTCGTCCGCCCGCTGAACCCACGCGCCAGCCGAATCGCGTGCAGCGTGGCCTCCGTACCCGAATTACAAAACCGCACCTTCTCCAGCGTCTTCACCCGCCCACACAATTCCTCGGCCAGCGCCGTCTCAGCCCCTGTGGGTGCACTCAACACAATCCCCTTCTGAAGCTGCGCCTGCACCGCCTCCATCACCACCGGGTGATTGTGCCCCAGGACCTGTGTTGTATGATGATTGTTAAAATCCACAAACCGACACCCGTCCACATCAAACAAATAACACCCCTCACCCCGGTCCATTGTCAACGGATACGGGCTGTAGAAATAGGCCCCTTTTACGCCTCCTGGCATCACCTTGCAGGCCCGCTCAAATGCCTCTTGCGATTTCACACTTCCCTTGCGAAACCCTTCTTCAATCCGATCCATTCTTTCTCCTCACCCAATCTCAAACCGCTCGAACACCAGATGTTCATACGCCAACTCGACACCCGCCTCATACAGACAAGCGGCTGAACCGTCCGACAACAGTGTCAAACACGAATACGCCGCTGGCCCCTCATTCAATTTTCGTAGAATCGACCACATTTTCCCACCATCTTCACTCAGCCGAACCGTCAAATTCACACGTCGGCCCCGCTCTGGACCCGGAGGATCGCCAGATACCGGATTGGAAAATAGCAACCGATCCTCTTGATCCGACGGAACCCGTACCAAACTGGCCTGGCATATCGGACAGGGCAAATTTTTATCCTCCCGAAACGCTTCCCAGCTTTCTCCGCCATCCCGGCTTACAGCCACACCTCGATACCCTCTGCTCTGCCCTTGCACCCGGGTATTCATCAACAACGAACCATCAGCCAGTTCCACAACCTGACACTCATTTGCCCCGTGCTGTACTTCACCACCGACGCGCCACGTCTTCCCTCCATCGTCGCTGTACACCATATGCGACCCCCAGTTATACGCCTCCGGCTTCCGGTGATCGCTCGGCACAACCAGCCGCCCCTTGTGTTCCCCACGTGCAAGCTGAATTCCGATCCCCGGCCCAGTGGCATACCACGTCCACCCTTCCGACTTCACATCCTGTGTAATCTCCACCGGCACGGCCCACGTCCGTCCACCGTCCGCACTGTGCGTAACCAGCACATCCGTGTTATCCCTGCAAAACAGCACCCAGATCGTCCCCGTATTCCCATCCACAACCGGACACGGATTCCCAATCGTCACCTCACCCGGTTCCCCATACACCACCGTCTGTGCAGACCACGTCTTGCCCCCATCTTCCGAACGCTTCACCAGCAAATCGATATCCCCGTGATCATCCCGGCCATTCCGCCTTCCCTCACAAAACGCCAGCAGCGCACCTTCCGGTGAAACCAGCAAAGCCGGAATCCGGTACGTATGGTACCCATCTTCTCCACTGCTGTACACATTTGTCTTCATCGTCCTCGTCTCCTTCAAAACCCCGGGTGGCCACGGGGGGCCGCCCCTACAAAAACAAACTCCGGGCGAACACAAGGTTCGCCCCTACCTGCCAATCCCCGATCTGCTGGCGACCTCGCCTTTGACTTTCCCTTCGCGTCTTTGCGCCTTTGCGCGAGACCGCTTTTACTTTATCTCTCTGCGTCTTTAAAAACGCCCCTGATCTCCACCTCAGCGGCGGATGAGCGGCAGGGCTTCGCGCTTTTCACACTTTTCGCGCCTTTCGCGATCCGCATTTGCGTGAGACCCCCCTTTAATGCTGATCTCGCCTCGGCATAATCTCCGTCGCTCGAAATTCCCGAATCAGATCGATCAACCCTCCCGTTGCCGCCTCCAGGAATTTCTCGCCCTTCTCACGCGTCGCTTTTGTGGCATCGCCCATCACACCGCTGGCGGTCTTGGTACTCCAGAATGGAACCAGGCTCGCACTCGATCCCTCCGGATGCCCCCCAGCCAGCAGGTCAGATTGAAAACTTGCCGACAGAGGAGAACGCTCGTCCACCGCCTTACTCATGTCCACCAACTCTTCCTTCAGAGCCAGGTACAGAGACGTCTCGTACTCCCCGCCATGCGATGTCCCCCCGTAAGACGACTCTCGCAGCGTTTTACCCAGTTCCTTCACCCGGCGCAACCCCCAGTGGTTCACAGAACCGCACAGAATCTTCCCTTCGTGCTCAATAATGGTCAACCGCGCAGCCAGATCCAACGGCGAAGTATTGCTCCCGTGCCCATTCACAATCAGAATCCGTTTAAACCCGTGGTGCACCAGACTACAACACACATTTTTTACGTATTTGATGAACACATCCCAATCAATTGTCAACGTCCCATGAAAATCCATATGGTGCGGACTGTATCCGTGTGTCACCGGTGGTGCCATCACCGCCTCTTTCGGAATCTGTGCCACAGCCCGGTCACAAATCTCTGTACAAAGCAACACATCCACATCCACTGGCAAATGTGGCCCGTGGTCCTCATATGTAGCCACCGGCAATACGGCCACCCGGTCTTGCTCTGCGGCTTCTTTGATTTCGTACCAAATCATCTCAGCAAACCGATGTTTCATTTCAACGCTCCTTATCTGTTACAACCAAAATGGTTCCGATTCCTGCATCCCTTTATTCTCCTGCCGGAATCGAACTGTATCTTCTAGACCCCCACGAGATGCCCGCAATCAACACCAGCGAAAACCCCAACCCCACCGCACTCACCGCCACCATCCCACCCCCCACAAACACCGCACCCGTACCCAGGCTTCCCGCTCCGGCCGCAACCGCTACCATCACCTCACTTGCGCCCTGCGCCCGTCCTCGCTCACACGACGCAAGTGCTTCGGAAAGCATGGACGAACCCGCAATAAAACAAAAGTTCCAGCCCAGCCCCAGCAAGAACAGCGCAAAAGCCAGCATGGGAACTTCATTGGACATCGGCGTAAGAACCGCAGACACCACCAGGACCAGCCCCCCTACCAGAACCACCGGGACACGCCCGAACCGATCCACCAGCCGTCCGGTCAAGCTCGACAACCCATACATTCCCAGCGTATGCGCCATAATCACCCACGAAATTGCCTTTGCCCCGTGGGCGTGGTGATCCATGTGCAGCGGCGTAATCACCATAATCAGCGTCATCACAAGCTGACCGATGACCATCGACGCTACACCCAGCCGCACGGTTCCATCGGCAAAAATCTCCATCAGCGGCCGCCCAACCTCCTCACCCGCCCTTCCCTGAAGCCCACCCGTCATCGTCCGCCCCAAATACATGGGGTCCGGCCGCAAAAACACAAACGTCAGCCCCATCGCCAACGCGGTAAATACCGTCCCCAAGAGATAAGGTCCTGCGTGGGCCTGCATCCCAAACAACGCCGCAATCTGCCCAGAAGGATCCACCAGCAACGGACCACCCACCGCACCCACCGTCCCGGCAAACACAATCAACCCAATCGTAGAAGCCCGTCGGTCCGGGGCCTGCACCTCGGCCGCCACAAACCGCGCCTGCTCGCTCACCCCTCGTCCCATCCCCATCAACAACGAGCCAGCACAGAACCCTGCAAACGACACCCAGCCCACCGAGAATACACTCAACGCTGCACCCAGCGCCGCCAGAAAATATCCCAATGTCAGACCAGGCCGGCGTCCCACACGGTCCATCAGCCAGCCCACCGGATATGCCGCTACCGCACGACCCAGCATCATCATCGTAGGCGGCACCCCAGCAGCTCCGTCACTCCCACTCAACTGTGCCGCCAGAATAGGCATCAGCGTAAACGACATAATCGTAGACGCGCTGAACAGGCTCTGCGCAGCAAACAGCGTAACCGTCATTCGCCGCTGCACGGATCTGGAAATCAACTCGGAATTCATCTCCATCAAAGAATTCCGTACCGGTCGTACACCTCCCGCAACGACTTCCCTTCCAGCAATTCCTTCCGCGTCTTCGACTCCCCCTCCACCTTCTCCTGAGCGGCCCTCAACACGTCTTGCTCCACCTTCCGCGGAATCGCCACAACCCCATCGTAATCTGCCACCACCAGATCCCCCGGATGCACCAGCACATCGCCACACATCACCGGGCGGTCATAGGCCTCTACCCGAAACCGCCCCTTGGAATCCACCGGCCGGATCCCCGTGTAAAACACCGGAAACCCCATCTCAATAATCTCCAGCGTATCCCGTACATTGCTGTCACACACGCACCCCACTGCACCGCGTAACCGCGCCACGTTGGTCATCAATTCCCCCCATGGCGCATTGTTCCGTCCCGGGTCCGTGGAGTGCACCATTACGTCGCCAGGCTTCAGCGAATCCATCGCTTCAATCTCCAACCCGTAAGGGTCTTCTTCCACAACGTAGGGTGCCTCCATCCAGCACAATGTGCGTGCACGTCCTACAAATCCGCAATTTTTCGGATCCGATAACAGGGGCCGTAACCGGCTGTGCATCGCCTGGTTTCGGTAGCCCACCATATCCAGCGCATCGCAAATGACAGCCGTACGCAAATGCCGTTTCACATACCCAAAAATCTCAGCATCCGTATCAAATGACCACATCCGCTTACTCCTTTTTCTCAACAAATTTCAAAGACGCCGAATTCATACAGTACCGCAACCCCGTCGGTTTGGGCCCATCCTCAAACACGTGGCCCAGGTGCGCATCACACCGGCTACACCGTACTTCCGTGCGCACCATCCCATGGCTTGCATCCGTCAACGCCTCCACATTCTCCTCATTCTTGGGTGCCCAGAAACTCGGCCACCCACACCCAGAATCGTACTTCGTATCCGACAGGAACAACTCATTCCCGCAACACACACAAAGATACATCCCTTCATCTTTTGTATTGTAGTACTTCCCCGTAAACGCCCGCTCCGTCCCTTGCTTCCGCGCCACATGATACTGCTCTTCCGTCAACAGAGCACGCCACTCTTCGTCCGTCTTCTGAACCTTCTCTGCCATCTCTCTCCTCCTCCCGCTTCTATAGACCGCTTCTGCCGTTCATACTTGAATTCTTCTTCACAGCCCAAGCAACCTCAAAAGATCCCCTCTTCTCCCACATCGGCGGCTGGGAAGCTGGGCTTCGTGTCCCTTCGTGCGGCGGGCAGGGCTCCGATAGGGGTCGTTTTCGTGCCCCTTCGTGATCCCGCCTTTATACAACCTCCAGCACCAACTCGTACTGCGCCACACCCCCCGAAAACGGCAACACCACCACCAGCCTAGCCTCTTCCACCGTTGAGTCTCCGGCCTTCCGGTATGGATTGTGAGGCAATGCAGGCCAGACCAGCTGCGCGCCTTCTGGCAAAGACAGCCGCCAGCCCGCATGCTCAATCCACCCACCCTCCGATCCGGCCCATTCCACAGCTGCTTCGTCCAGCTCTACCGAATCTCCCGAAGAAGAACGCAGCGTTTTCCCCAGGCGTGGCAACAACGTCACGTGCCCTTCCACAGGAAGCCCGGACTTCTGGACGGCCCCATATACCAGGCGCAACTTTTGTTCGTCCTCTGGAACCAGCTTTACAGTACCTACGTCCTCGCCATAATACAGAGACAATTCGGGTTGCTCGGTATGCTTACCCGGCTTCGCCCGCTCGGGAACGTGCAACAACCCTTTAAACGGACCAAACTCCGGATCTTCATCCCCTGGCGTGTGCTTCATCAACGACGTATCTCCCACCGTAAACGTACTCCACAGTGGCTGTAATTTCGCATTGCCACCGCCCACAATCAAACCTGTCTGATTGTGAAACACACTCACAAAATTCTGCCTGTCCTGTCGGAAGCGGTTTTCGTGAATGGGACACGCATACGCAGACAAACTCAAAAACCATGGCCGCCGGGACACAATCAACGCATCCTCTCCCATCCGATACGTATGCTTCTCCTGCCCCGCCGCCGTCTCCTCAATTGGCCCTTCGCCCGCATACAACAACATATTGGCTGCGTAATCTTCATCGAACGTGCCACCTGCTTCCAGGAACAACCGATGCTGCTGCGCCAGGTACCCGCGTCCTGCAGCCGTGCAACTGAACCCAGGATTTCCCAGATGAACCCCTTCTTTATACGGATTCCGCTCGTCCACCGTCTCCACCGAACTTCCATCCGGATACGTGTAATTCGCATGGACCCGAGACGCCCGCTCCAGCGCCGCCAGCACCCGCACATCTCCAGACATCTTATAATACACCCCGAACGCGTCCGAATACACATAGTTGTAAGCTACCACCGGACCAATATTTTCTGTCCACCACCCGTATGGCGACTGCTTATCTACCACCCGCCCCATAAATTCTTGCGCCTGTTTTTTCCAATCTTCCCGTTTGAACACCTGTCCCGCACAGAACAAGGTCATCGCGTGGTGTGTGGGAATATTGTGTATCCGGTCCAGACACGTCTTCGAAATCCCTTCCAACCCTAACAGCAACCCTTCCTCCCACCGTTCCTGGTCTTCCTTTTCCATCGCCTTCTGCACAATTTGATACGTCCGAATCCACCGACTGTAAGTCCAGGGCATATAAATCTGCCCCCAGGTCGAGTGATCTTTCTTCCTGAAAATCCACTTCCCTTCTTCGTCCTGATCGTCAATCAGCGCATCCCCGCCACGCACAATCGCACGCAGTACCTTTTCATCACCCTGATAGGGGCTATCCTTCAAAGACCACGCCGCCGCCAGAGCCAGCATCACCTGCTGATCCCGACAAATCCACGGCTCCGTCCCAAACCGCCCATCCTCCCGCTGCGAACCCAGAATTTCCGGCACCGCAGAAAAAAGCGCCTCCCTCAACTCCGGCTCAGGTTTCCACACCTTCTTCATCATAACCAAACTCCCTCTCCATGAAATTCAAACCACCTCCAGCAAATACAAAACGTACCCCCAACCCATCCTCACCATCCGCCTTTCCGGACCGGGGCGAGGCGAGGGGCTTCGTGCCCCTTCGCGCTCCTTCGTGCCCCTTCGCGCTCCCGCCTTTACAGTACCCTCGCCGACATCAAAATATGACCCGACGAAAAATACAGCTGGTCACCCAGAATCGGTCCGGCCGCAGCATGACCCTTCAATCGCTCATCAAACGTCACAAGTACCTCTACATCCAGCGATCCCGGCTCTACCCGGTAAATACACAACGGTGTCAGCCCATAGAATTTTCCATCCGGTCCCAGTTGCAACCCGTTGTCCACCGGCCCACCATCAGGTACCGGCACACGCTTTCCAAACGCTCGGGTCTCCGGGTCAAAGATGAAAATCTCCGCAGGCCCTCCCTTCCCGTGCAACGTGCCGTACAGCTTTCCGTCCGGCCCAGTTGCCAGTGCCGTAAACGCATGTACCTTCCGGTCCGGCGTACCCTCCCACACCTTCTCCTCTTTCTTGTGGTCAAACAGGAACAGCACTGCCTGATCTACCTTCGGCTGCGTCCCACTGCCGCCATTGATATTCGTACCTACGGCAATTAAATCTTCATCCGCCAGGTGTGCCAGCGTATAACAGCTTCCGTCTCCGAAAATCCGGTAAAACGCCGTCTTCTCATCTTTTGCCGGATCGTAATACGAAAGCGGGCCACCCCACAGACCGTAGTCCGGAATCGACGCCAGCCACACCTTGCCGCCGGGGCCTGCCAGCGTAGAACGCGGCCGATACGAAATATCGTCCACCCGGCCAAGATCCCTCGGGTTGCTCCCCGGCTCTTCCCCAAAATGATATCCCTGCGACGGATCGTACACCGAAATCCGTGCGCCCGGATAAGAACTGATATAGACCTTCCCATCCAGGTTTGCAAACGAATATGCCTCACCCGTAGCTTTCGAACAAATGCCCAGATCAATCAACTCACCGTCCTTCGGATTGTACCGGAACATCCGCTCCGGCAACACGCTGGACCCATACACACATTCATCTGGCCCGCCGTGCAGCGCAAAAATATCCGTGCCTGCCGCTTCAAACTCCAGGTCGAACGTCTTCGTCGATCCATCCGGTTTCGTAATCTCCAGAATCCGGCACGTCTGCTCTACCGCATCCACAAAGCGGAACGCGCTCCCATCCGGCAGCGTCGCTTTTTTCTCTTCCGCCGGAACCACATCGTCCACCGAAACCGCTTCCAACCCGTCCACCCGAAACTTGCCCTCGCTCGAATCAATATACAGCTTTCCGTCTCCACCCCTGTGCAGGCTCAGTGTTCCTTCCCCCTTGCTGATCACCGGTCCCACAGTCTTCTTCTCGCCTGTCTTCGGATCCAGCACCACCACATGCGGCCGGGTCGTCCCAATCAAGCTGGCAACCGTCCCATCTGTATTCACGTAACAATATGCATACATATCCGTATCATCCAGCCGCCCGTACCGCGTAAACACCTTCGTTGCCGGATGATAACTCGTCAAATCGGCTGTTCCATAACTGCTAATCCAGATCAACCCGTCCTGGTCCTCATCAATTCGGCACGGGAAAATCGCATCTTTTCCATTAATCTCCCCCAGATCCAGCAACTCATCTTCCTGCGGGTCAAAACAGTACAGATGCCCGGAGTGTGCCGCCCCAATATAAAGCCGCCCGTTGGGGCTCTGGTACACCGCCGTCGTATAATTCGACTCTGGAACCTCCGGCCAGAACTGCCGCAACTTCCCCGTTTCCGGGTCAATTTGCAGAACAAACAAATTCGCCGCTTGCTGAGACATTGTCGCGTACAAACACGGATCGCCCGCCTTGTTTTTCCCCGCATACAGCGCGGCGCGGTTCACCGCCCGAACCGGAATGCCCACTTCACGAACTTGTGCCATCGAACTTCCTCCTGAAAAAACTGGGAAAGAATACGGCTCAGTGGAATCCCCCGGCCCCCGTATCCCGGGTACACCAGAGGGCTTCGAGAAAGCCTGTTTGCCCCTATCCACAACGCACAGAGGCCTTGCAAACCTGAATCTCAAAAGCGCAGCCACACCCAAATCTCTATCCAGATGGCCCAGCGCTTGCCCACAAAACACGTCGCCAATATTGCCCTTTCCTCACTGCATGTCAAGCCCCGTTTCGCCCCACCAGCCCATCACATTTCAACCCGATACACGCAAAATAAAAAAGCCGGGAATCTCTCAATTCCCGGCCCTGTATCTGGCCTGTCGGCAAATTCAACACCGTGTTCAACCGAAGTGTGCGCTCACCCAGCCCACCGCCTGCTTCACCATCTCCAGCGTGCCCGCCCCGTTAAACACATGGTCAGACCCTTTGATCTCCACAAGCTCCTTTGGCGCATTCGCCTTTTCGTAAATATCCAGCGAATCCTGCATGGGAACCACATCGTCTTCGGTCCCGTGCACCAACAACCACGGCACCCGAATTTGCCCCGCGAGGTCCACCACCGAACCGATCTTCGCCATATCATCCACAAAAACCTGAGACAGCGGGCAATCCGGGTTCTCCCACATGCATCCGTCATTGGGCGTCTCTTCACCAAATTCCCGCTCTGCAAACGCCTGCGTATGCACCATTCCAGCCAGTGAGACCAGGTACCGAATACGCCCGTCTTCACTTGCACGCAATACCCCCACGGCCCCACCCATGCTGTGGCCTACGTAACAAATCGTGTACCCATTCAGCGCATCCAGTACCGCACCCAGGTCTTCCACTTCTTTCGAAATCGTGGATTCTGAAAACATGCCCTCGGAATCCCCGTTCCCCGAAAAAGACACACGCAAAGATGCAATACCCGCATCCGCCAGACTCTCTGCCAGCGAAACCAGAAACGCCCGATCCTTGTTCCCGGTTACCCCGTGGCCAATCACCACAATCTGCTTTTTGTCGCCCCGGCCAGCGTGGTAGGCTGTATCCAGTCGCTCTCCCTGCACGTTTCGAATCTTGTCAAACATAAACCTCTACCTCCCCAACTGAATTCCGCCGCCCGGTTTCTGCCCACCGCCCAGTCCACCCGCGCCCGGAACCACAATCCGCGAAGCCTCCTGACGCCGCCGCTCCTGCACCTCTTCCATCATCTCTTCTACCGCCTTGCCAATCGCTTCAGGGAACTTCTGGATGACTTCTTCCAGCGTTTTTGCTTCCACCTGCGCCTGCACCGGAAGCGGGCCCATCTGCGACATCAGATGCGTCTGCGCCACAAAAATGGGTTCCCGGCTCTCATCCGGAGATCCATCCGCTTTCACCGGCATCAGCCTGCGAATCGACGCCACTTTCAAATCCGTAAAATTCTCTTCCCGGTACAAATTGTCCACATCCACCTGAATATCTTCAATCGATTGCTGCGGTCCCTGTTCTTCGCTATTCACACCGGCCTCCTTAAGGCTATAAATTGGAAATTATCAATTGCTAATTGTCAATTGTCAATTTCTTGCTTCTACTGCTCTGTTGAAAACCCCTACAATTTCTCTCCCCCAATACCCTCACGGCGTTCCCGTGTTCCTGAGTAGCTCCAGGGGCGTATCGAAGGGCCGGTTTCAGACTTTTCAAAAAAGCAATGCGTCTACCGAAACCTTTCCGGCCAGAACGCCTCGGGTTCCGCCTGGAACATCAGCGTTTCCTTTTGCGTTGGATGGATCAACGTCAACGACCGCGCCAGCAAGCCCAGGGCCTGACCCGGCACAGGCGTCTTCGATCCATACCGAAAATCTCCCAGCACGGGATGACCCTGGTGTGCAAACTGTACCCGGATCTGATGATGTCGCCCGGTCTGCAAATCCACTTCCACCCAGGACACGCCATTGTGGTAGCCCAGGCAACGAAAAGAAAGCGCCGCCTCCTGGCCATCCGGCCCATCCGAAATCTGACTCGTAGGGCCATTGCGCACCACCCGGTCCACCAGCTTGCCTTCGGGGGCAGTCCTACCTTCTACCAGCGCCCAGTACACTTTTTTCACCTGCCGAGAACGAAATTGTTCCGACAAACGAGAAGCCGCCTTGGATGTACGCGCAAAAACCACCACACCCGAAGTGGGCCGATCCAGCCGGTGTACCAACCCCAAAAACACATTGCCCGGCTTGTTGAACGCCACCTTCACATACGCTTTGGCATGTTCCAGAAGCGTGCGGTCTCCGGTCCGGTCACCCTGCACCAGCACCCCGGACGGCTTATGAACTGCCAGCAAATGGTTATCTACGTACAGAACTTGAAGTGCTTTTTCTGTTCGCTCATCCATCAAACGCCTGCTCACCTCAGCCGGTTCAACCCGTTCAGCGCCGCCACCCGGTACGCCTCGGCCATCGTTGGATAGTTAAACGTCGTATTAATAAAATACAGTAACGTATTGGCCTCGTCCTTCTGCGCCATAATCGCCTGGCCAATGTGAATAATCTCGGAAGCCTGAGCGCCAAAACAGTGAATCCCCAAAATTTGCAGGGTTTCCCTGTGGAACAAAACTTTCAGCATCCCCGTTGTCCGCCCGGTAATCTGTGCCCGTGCCAGATGCCTGAAAAAAGCGTGTCCGACCTCGTAAGGCACTTTGCCCACCGTGAGTTCGCGCTCCGTCAAACCCATCGAACTGATTTCCGGGATCGTGTAAATCCCGGTAGGAATGTCCTTCACCAGACGATAATCGCACTGACCAAAAATCAGATGTGTGGCTGCAAAACGCCCCTGGTCGTAAGATGCGCTGGCCAGGCTCGGATAGCCCACCACATCGCCTACCGCATAAATATGCTTCTGCGCCGTCTGGTACTCCTCATTCACCACAATCGAACCGCGCTCGTTCGTTTTAATTCCAATCTTCTCCAGCCCCATCCGATCCGAGTTTCCGGTGCGCCCTTGTGCCCACAAAATTACATCACTATGAATCTGCTTGTTGGACTTGAGATAGAGCCGTACTCCGTCTTTGCCTACCTCCACCTTCTCATATTCTTCGTTGTGACGAATCATCACACCCTGCTCGCGCAGGTGATAACTCAGCGCATCCACAATTTCGTCGTCCAGGAAGGCCAGCAGCCGATCCCGGCTGTTGATCAGATTCACTTTGATGCGCAACCCCCGGAAAACGGAGGCGTATTCGCAACCAACCACCCCTGCACCATAAATCGTAATCGACCGGGGATTCTCCGGATACGACAGAATGGTATCGCTGTCCAGCACCCGGGGGTTTGAAAAGTCCAGATCCGGCGGGTGGTACGGGCGGGATCCAGTTGCAATTACGAAAGCGTCCGCCCGGTAGCGTTCTTTCACTCCGCCGGCCATGGCAACTTCAATCGTGTGTTCGTTGACAAATGTGGCGCGACCGTGGATCACATCCACCAGGTTCCGCTCGTAAAACCCCGCACGCAAATTCACCTGCTGTGTGATCACGGTTTCGGCGGACTTCAACAGATCCTGGTAACTGACATCCTTATAAACCCCGGTCTCCGAAAACTGCTGGATAACCTGTCGCAACGATTTGCTCGGAATGGTTCCCCGGTGGGTGCAAAATCCGCCCACTTTCGCCAGGGCATCCACCACGGCCACGCGCTTGCCTTCTTTGCTCGCTTTCATGGTGGCCCCTTCCCCGCCGGGCCCGCTGCCAATAACGATCACATCGTATTTGTCCATACTCGCTTTTCCATTTATCGCGTCAGTTGGCGGTACTTAATCCGGTGAGGCCGGTCCGCTTCTTCACCCAGGCGGGCTTTCCGGTTTTCTTCGTAATCGCTGTAATTCCCATCAAACCAGAACACCGTACTGTCGCCTTCAAACGCTAAAATATGCGTGGCAATCCGGTCCAGAAACCAGCGATCGTGGCTAATCACCACAGCACACCCGGCAAACTGCTCCAGCCCGCCTTCCAGCGCACGCATCGTATTTACGTCCAGGTCATTCGTCGGTTCGTCCAGAAGCAATACGTTGGCACCTTCTTTCAACATTCGCGCCAGATGTACCCGGTTGCGCTCGCCACCAGACAGCTCGCCCAGTCGCTTTTGCTGGTCTGCCCCAGAAAAGTTGAACCGCGCCACGTACGCCCGCGAATTCATCTCCCGGTCACCCAGCATCACTACATCACTCCCACCCGAAATCGCCTGCCACACCGTCTGCTCCGGCTTCAGAGCAGCCCGGCTCTGTTCCACGTAGGCCAGCCGTACGGTTTCACCCACCCGAATGCTACCTGTATCTGGCTTGTCTTCACCCGTAATCATCCGGAACAGCGTCGTCTTTCCCGCTCCGTTTGGCCCAATCACGCCTACAATCCCACCCGGTGGCAGTGAAAACTGCAAATTCTCCACCAGGACTCGATCTCCGTATGCTTTCCGCACACCCTCCGCCTGGATCACAATATTGCCCAGACGAGGACCTGGTGGAATATAAATCTGTAACTCTTTTTCCCGCTCCGACGTGTTCTGATTCAACAAACTCTCGTACGAATTGATACGCGCCTGAGACTTGGTCCTGCGCCCCTTCGGCGACATCCGAATCCATTCCAGCTCATGCTCCAGCGTCTTCTGCCGTTCGCTCTCTCGCTGGTCTTCCTGCTGCAACCGGTTCTGCTTTTGTTCCAGCCAGGACGAATAGTTGCCCTTCCAGGGTATCCCGCGCCCCCGATCCAGTTCCAAAATCCAACCGGCTACGTTGTCCAGAAAGTACCGGTCGTGTGTAACCGCAATCACGGTACCTGCATATTGTTGCAAATGCCGCTCCAGCCACGCCACAGACTCTGCGTCCAGGTGGTTTGTGGGCTCGTCCAGCAACAAAATATCCGGTTTCTGTAACAGCAACCGGCACAGGGCCACGCGCCGTCGCTCTCCACCAGAAATGATATTCACCGGTGTATCGCCCTCCGGGCAACGCAGCGCGTCCATGGCCATTTCCAGCCGCGCATCCAGGTCCCAGGCGTTTGTAGCATCCAACTGGTCCTGTACTTTGCCCTGGCGCTCGATCAATTTGTTCATCTCTTCGTCCGACATCGACTCGGCGAACTTCTCGTTGATCCGGTCAAACTCCTTCAGCAGGTCCACCGTCTCCTGGGCGCCTTCTTCCACAACTTCCCGCACCGTCCGGGACTCGTCTACCAGCGGTTCCTGCTCCAGGTATCCAACCGTAAACCCATCCGAAAGCATCGTCTCGCCATTGAACTCCTGATCCACCCCTGAAAGAATCCGCAACAGGGAACTCTTACCCGACCCGTTCAGGCCCAATACGCCAATTTTTGCGCCATAAAAATAAGAAAGTGAAATATTCTCCAGAACCGGTTTTTTATTGTAGTACTTGCTTACCCGGACCATCGAATAAATCACTTTGTTCGGTTCCTGGCTCATTGTGCCTCACACTCCTGTTTAAAACGTCCTGCCATCTGAATCGTACGGACTGTTTTCAGACGAACCAAAAATTCTTTCACGAAAGCAAAAGATCAGGCTCGCCGCCGGTCAATTTCCCTCAAAAGCCGCTTCCGCAATCCAATCCGTTCCGGCGTCACCTCCACCAGTTCGTCGTGCTCAATAAAGTCCAGCGCAAACTCCAGCGTCATTTCCCTGGGTGTAATCAGCTGGAGCGCATCGTCCTTGCCTGCCGAGCGCATATTGCTTGCCAGCTTCGCACGGGTGGCGTTTACAATCAGATCGTTCCCTTTGCTATGTATTCCTATAATCATTCCTTCATACACCTCGTCGGCCGGCCTTGAAAACAGCTCGCCGCGGTCCTGCAACCCGTCCAGCGCGTAGGCCATAGCCATCCCGGCATTCTGAGACACCAGCACGCCACGCAACCGCCGGGGCAATTCTCCCTTGAACTTCTGGTATTCCAGGAAATTCTGGAACATGATACCCGTGCCCCGAGTCATCATCAGAAACTCGCTTCGAAATCCGATCAACGCACGCGAAGCAATCACAAAATCCAGCCGTGCCGTGCCCACCGCGCTCATTTGCACCCCTTTTAGCTCCGCCCGTCGGCCTCCCAAAGCCTCAATTACGGCTCCCCGGAACTCCGGTTCCACTTCAACCACCACCTCTTCCACTGGCTCCATCACCACCCCATCCACCGTTTTCAAAATCACCTGTGGTCGGGACACCTCCAGCTCGTACCCTTCCCGGCGCATCGTCTCAATCAGCACAGAAAGGTGTAACTCACCACGGCCGGATACCTTGAACCGATCGCTGTTTTCCACCGGCTCTATCCGAATGCCCACATTAATTCGCGCCTCATGCGCCAGCCGCTCCCGAATGTGTCGGGAGGTCAAAAACCGGTCGCTGTCTCTTCCTGCAAGCGGGCTCGTATTGTGCGAGAATTCCATCGAAATCGTGGGTTCGTCAATATGCAGCACTGGCAGTGCCACAGGGCGATCCAGAGACGCCAGCGTATCGCCTACGCGAACCGTCTCCATACCCGCAATCGACACAATGTCACCGGCCTCGGCATCTTCGCTTTCCACACGCTGGAGGCCCTTGTATTTCAAAATTCTGCTCACCTTATTACGCCGAACATCGCCTTTGCTATCCACCACCGCAATGGTCAAACCCAACCGGACCTTGCCATGGGAAATTCGACCACTGGCAATATTGCCCACGTAGGAATCGTAATCCAGCATGGTCACCTGCATCTGAAACGGCAGCGCAGGGTCGGCAACTGGTGGTTGTACATGGCGCACAATCGTATCCAGCAGCGGCTTCATATCTCCACCCCGTTCCTTCAAGTCCAGGGTGGCCCACCCTTCTTTCGCGGAGGTGAACACAATGGGGAAATCCAGCTGTCCGTCCGCAGCGTTCAGTTCACAAAATAGGTCAAACGTAAGATCCACAACCTCGTTCGGCCGAACGTTCGGCCGGTCGATCTTGTTCACCACCACAATCGGCTTCAGGCCCAGTTCGAGCGATTTTTTCAGCACGAACTTCGTCTGCGGCATGGGTCCATCAAACGCATCCACCAGCAGCAAGGCCCCATCTACCATCCGTAAAATACGTTCTACTTCGCTGCCGAAATCCGCGTGCCCCGGCGTATCTACAATATTGATCTGGGTACCTTCGTACAGAAAAGATGCATTTTTGGACAAAATGGTAATCCCGCGCTCTCGCTCCAGTGGATTGGAGTCCAGGATGGTTACCTCGCCCTCTTTAAACGTGTGCGCACCCGTCTGCCTCAACAACGCATCCACAAGCGTGGTCTTCCCATGGTCCACATGTGCAATAATGGCCACGTTCCGCAGCCCCTCGCGCCGCTTCACTTCGTCCACCGTAGATTCAACCTGAACTTCCGTCTGCATCCGATCTCCTGTCTTTCCCATTTCGAAAAGGCCAAAAAACAGGTGCCGGTCCTGGATATAGACCGGCACCCGTAACAGCCTGTGAAGCCTTACGGCCTGAAATTACCTTTTTGTCACATTCGCTGCTTGAAGGCCCTTAGGCCCCTGCACGATGTCGAATTCAACTTCTTCACCTTCGGCCAGGGACTTAAAACCTTCTGATTGGATTGCGGAAAAATGTACGAATACATCCTCGCCACCGTCCTGCTCAATAAAGCCAAATCCCTTAGCATCGTTAAACCACTTTACGCGACCTTGTGCCACTTGTTCTTCACCACCTTTCAACGGGGGACTTCTATACCAGCCTGTCCGCATTAAAAAAAGGCAAGGATCTGGACTTCTGATCCTTGCCACATCGCCATCTTAATAATGTTCGACTGCAAAGGAGACAGAAACTTCATCCTTCCTGTAGCTCGCCCTAAAAATACCCCCTTTTTTTTCAAAAGTCAACTTTATTTTCTCTATTCTTCAAGATAATTTATTTGGCCCATAGATCACATTATCCATTTAAAAACAAGTTCTTATTCAAAAATAAGCACTCAGAATGTCAAAATATATCTTATACCCAACCCCTGATTAAGCAAAAAAATCAGGGGTTTCACCCCGTACACCACACGCCAAACGTGTTACTCTGGCAAATCACCTGGACTCCAAAAACGATCTGATCTGCATCCAGATCTCTCATACGGCCTCCAGCGAACCGCCCCGGATTCTCCGGTAATAACACCCCAATCGCGACACCCCATCCACCCGGGTATGACACGCGCCCTGTCCTTTCAGCCGCACCAGATAAAGCAGTGAATTCTGCTCACAGTTCACCCGCACATCCACAATCTCCAGCACATCTCCCGAAGTCGCTCCTTTTACCCACAACTCGTTGCGCGACGTGCTCCAGAAAGTCGCCATCCCTTGTTCCAGCGTGTGCTCCAGCGCTGTCCGGTTGGCGTACCCGATCAGCAGAATCTCTTTGCTCTCCACATCCTGCACCGCCACCGGAATCACCGCCTCAGCCGAAGCAGCCACTTTTCTGAGCTTCTCAAAATCCAGCAACAACTCCTGGCCCTCTTCGAGCCTTTCTGCATCCATCTGCCCGTACCTCCTTCAAAACGCTCCAACCGCTCAATCGATCTCTTCAACCTGCACACAATACACTTCCGTCTTCGTCTCCGGAGAACACCCTTCACCTTTGTCTCCGTGCGTGTACAGAATCACCGGCTTCTCCACCGGCTGATACACGCCACCCATCGATATACTCGGCAGCCAGCTCGGCAGCACGTTGTCCGGTATACTTACCCTGTTACAGATGAAACTTTCGCCTCCATCCGTAGAAACCAGATGGAAAACCTCCTGTCCGGCGTGCCCCCAGGATTCGTCTTCGGAAACCGGGAGATTCAGCCCCACAGCCATATGAATTCGATCCTGCGTATCAATCACAATCGGCCCGGCCCCGGCCATACGGTCTCCGGGCAAAAACGGCTTGAGATCGATCGTTTTCCACGCCGATCCCGTCCAGTGGGAAAGCTGTCCACAATCCGCACTCGACGTGGCCATCCAGAGCCCCCCTTTGGAATCCAGCGCCATTCCTGCCAGCCGGATATCTCCTTCGCCCTTGTGGGGAACAGCAATCCGATCTCCGTACAGAACAGGCACATCCGCAACCTCCCCACGCACATTCGTCCAGGTCTCTCCCACATCCTCTGACTTCAACACCGCCACTCCGGTTGAACGGCCGTCCGTATTCAAATTGTAAAAATGCCCCCCCACGTACAGCGTTCCCTTTACATCACAAACCACCGTTGCCCCCAGGTGCGTATACTGCGGTGCAATCTCCTGGCGCATCAGCGCCCGGGCAGGCGTCCAGCCGCCTTTGTCCCGCTGCTTCTGAAACATCAATGGGCTGGGCGGATCCCCGCCTCGGTACACAATACAGTCCGGCCCCGAAGGCGTTGCCACCAGGCTGGCGTACGTGGCATTGTACCCGAAGGAAACCGGTTTCTCCCAGGCCTCAATCGAATTTTCCGTTTCCGAAACCACATACTTGAAACAACCCGAATTCCAGTTCCCCCACCAACCGTGCGGACCAAACGCCAGATGCAAACGCCCATCTCGGCCAACCGCAAGCGCCGGATTGGTGTGATTGTCGCACCCCTCAAACAGCTCTACCGTTTCACCCCAGGTCCCGGATGTATGATCGTAGGTCCGCCCGCAAACCTGCGAGACCGCATCCAGCCAAACCACATGCATTTTTCCATTTATCGTCACAATTTTATTTCCAAAGTCATAAGCCGTTGCTCGCGTAGATCCTTTTACAGAAAGCCGAAAGGGTTTGCTGTATGTTATCATCATCAGTCCTCGAGTTTTGGAATCGTAATAGGCCCAAACTTCATCCGCGCTTACAAATGTGCACTTTCTCCGTACCGAGCTTCAATCTCCCGCAACCCTTCGGGATCTCCAATGACCGTCAGCCGATCGTCCTCTTCGAACACCGTGTTTCCCTTGGGTATCAAAACATGGCCTCCCCGGCGCAACATCGCAACCAGGCAACCGGCCGGCAAATCTATCTCCCGCAACACCCGTCCAATCATCGCTTCCGTTTTCATGCTGGGTTGCACCAGCAAAGACAGACATCGCTCGTCGTGCAACAACGTCTCCTTCAACTCCTGCTCGTCTCGGGCCGCATCCCAATCCGCAGCAAACCCTTCATCATCCACGCGTCCGGCAATTTGCGCCAGAACACGCAAGTGCTTCGTGGGATTGTCCTCCGGACTAAACAAAAAGAAAATCGCGTGCAGGGTCTGTTCTTCTTCCTGGTGATGCGTCAGCGGATCATTAAATACAATATGTACACCTGCCAGAGAGCGCACCAGCACCATCTCCGGATGTTCGATCC
>JAQCGA010000300.1 GCA_027619145.1 bacterium
CGAAGAGCATTTGTTAGTTTTTGGATTGAGACAATATGGCTACGTTTAAGATCGACGGAAAAGAGATTGAGATCGTTCCGGGCAAGAATGTTTTGCAAACGGCGGTTGAGAACGATATCTATATTCCGCATTATTGTTATCACCCGGCTTTGAGTGCACCGGCGAACTGCCGGATGTGTCTGGTAGAAATTGAAATGGGCGGTCGCCGTGGGCTGGCTCCTTCGTGTACGGCAATGCCGGCAGAAGGCATGGTGGTGGATACCCAGTCGCAAGGTGTGAAGAGCAACCAGGAAGCGGTGATGGAGTTTCTGCTGATCAACCATCCGCTGGACTGCCCGGTTTGCGACCAGGCGGGGGAATGCGAACTCCAGGACTATAGCTATACGTATGGTGCGGATCGCAGCCGGTTTCGTGAAAAGAAACAGGTACAGCCCAAAAAAGATATTGGCAAGAACGTGTTGCTTTATTCGGATCGGTGTATCCGGTGCACGCGCTGTATCCGGTTTTGTGACGAGGTTTCGGGTACGAGTGAACTGGGGTATTTCAACCGGGGCGTGCACAACGAAATTGATATTTTTCCCGGCGAGCGGATGGACAATCGTTTGTCCGGAAATACAGTGGATATTTGCCCTGTGGGTGCCTTGCTGGACAAGGATTTTTTGTTCAAACAGCGGGTCTGGTTCTTGAAGGGGGTAGATACGATTTGCCCCGGATGCAGCACGGGGTGTAATATTCGGGTGGACCACAACAACGAACGAATTTACCGGTTGGTTCCCCGGCAGAATTTGGATGTGAACGAATACTGGATGTGTGATGATGGCCGACATGGGTGGGGATATGTGCACGGTGATGCTCGGCTGATGTTCCCTGCAATTGGGCGGGATAACCAGGAAGAACTGGCTCTGTGGGAAGTGGCGTTGGGGCGGGTGAAAGAGGGGTTTGAGCAGGCGCGTGAAGCGTACGGTGTTGGTGCGGTTGCTGGCATTGCTTCCGGGCATTTGACAAATGAAGAAAATTTCCTGTTTGGCAAATTGTTCCAGGAGGTATTTCCCGACGGGCCGGTGGCGATGCGGCCGAAAGTGAGTGCCGAAGGCGATGTGGCGTTCAAGGCCGGGTTTACGATTCACGGTGATAAAACTCCGAATACGCGCGGCGCAAAAGCAGTGCTGGAAGGTCTGGGGTTGTCTCTCGTGGAGGCTTCCGAGATCTGGAAAGGAATCCAGGACGGGCGGATTAAAGCGCTGTATTTCCTGGGCGGCGATCCGGCGGAGAAGCTTTCGGAAACAGAGCGGGCGGCTTTAGGAAAGCTGGACTTTCTGGTGGTTCAGGATATCCAGAGCAGCGATTTGAGCCGGATGGCGGACGTGGTGTTGCCCGGTGCGGCGTTTATTGAGAAGGATGGCACGTTTACGAATTTTGCGGGCCGGGTGCAGCAGATTCGGCGTGGGCTGGAACCGGTGGGAGATGCCCGCGCAGATTGGGAAATTTTGCGAGATGTGATGGGTGTTCTGACAGACAAGACGTCCTATATGAGCGCAGCAGAGGTACTGATTGACCTGGCCGGTGTGGTGAAGGCATTTGAGGGTGTACGTTTCGAGACGGTGGGACAGGGTGGTGTTGAGCTGGTCGAAATCGCAGCGGCGGAGGCGTAAGGCGAACTATGGAGTACGCGATTGAAAGCCTGATCAAAGTTGCCGTAGTTTTTGGTGGAATTATGGGCGGCGTGGCCTATTTGGTACTGGCCGAGCGCAAGATTAGCGCTTATATCCAGAACCGGCTGGGCCCGAACCGGGTTGGTCCCTGGGGCTTGCTCCAGCCCTTGGCGGACGGGCTGAAGTTTTTGATGAAGGAAGATATTATTCCTACGCATGTGAATAAGGTTATTTATCTGGCGGCTCCAGCGGCCATTCTGGTTCCGGCGCTGATGGGGTTTGCCATTGTGCCGTTTGGCGATACGATTACGCTGTTCGGGTACCAGATTCAGTTACAGGTTGCAGATTTAAATATTGGAATTCTGTACATCCTGGCTACGGCTTCTCTGGGGGTGTACGGTGTTGTGCTGGGTGGCTGGGCTTCCAACAGTAAGTACGCGTTGCTGGGTGCTCTTCGGGCATCTTCCCAGATGATCAGTTACGAGTTGGCTCTGGGGTTGTCTTTGATTGGGGTGTTGATGATGGCCGGGTCGTTGCGGCTGAACGATATTGTGACGATGCAGGCGAGTTATTCGATGTTTGGATTTTTGCCCCGGTGGAACGTATTTACACAGCCTCTGGCTTTTCTGCTGTTTACGGTATCTGCATTTGCCGAAAGCAACAGGTTGCCTTTTGACCTGCCCGAGTCCGAGCAAGAACTGGTGGCCGGGTATCACTCTGAATACAGTAGCATGAAGTTCGCTATGTTCTTTATGGCGGAATATGCTCATATGATTACAGCTTCCGCAGTGATTGCAACGTTGTTCTTTGGGGGCTGGCATATGCCCTGGCTGATTGATCCAGCAGATGCTTCGCTGGGGGCCAGTTTGTTGAAGGTGCTGGCGTTTATGATTAAGACGGGCGCGTTCCTGTTCCTGTTCTTGTGGGTGCGCTGGACGCTTCCCCGTTTTCGGTATGACCAGGTGATGTGGCTGGGCTGGAAGGTGTTGCTTCCGCTGGCATTGTTGAACGTTTTTGTAACCGGTCTGGTGCTTACTCTGGCTCGATAGGGCCAACCGGCGGGAGGGATGATGGAGCCGTTGTTCTTTTTTCTATTTGCTGCAATCGCCGTTACGTCGGCTTTGTTACTGGTTCTGTTTCGGAATCCGGTGTACAGCGCCCTGTCGCTGGTGGCATCCTTTTTCGCCCTGGCAGGGCTTTTTGTTTTGCTCCAGGCATATTTTCTTGCGGCTGTGCAAATCATTGTATATGCCGGTGCGATTATGGTGTTGTTCCTGTTTGTGGTTATGTTGTTGAATTTGGGGCATCCGGAAGCGCTTGAAGTGGCTACTGGGAAATATCGGCGGGTGGCTGTGGTTCTGCTAGGGGCCATTCTGGTTGCGCAAGTAGGCATTATGGCCTCCCGAAATTTGGACTTTGCCCCGGCACCTGAAAACCCGGAAATGGTGATGGATAATATTCCCTATATTGGGAAGTTGCTCTATACGGATTTTCTACTCCCGTTTGAAGTGGCTTCTATGATTTTGCTTGTGGCGTTGATTGGGGTGATGGTGTTGGTGAAGCGGGAGAAGAAGAGCGAATAGGCGAATAGGCGAAGTTGTTGATGATTTACGATTTTTTGTGAGAGTGTATTATGGTGGTTCCTCTTTCTTATTATATGATCTTGAGCGCGGTTCTGTTTGCCATTGGGGTGACAGGTGTGCTGGTTCGGCGCAACGCGATTGTGATTTTTATGTGTATCGAGTTGATGCTGAATGCGGTGAACTTGCTTTTTGTGGCGTTTGCCCGGCAAATGGGATCCGGAGACGGACAGGTGTTCGTCTTTTTTGTGATGGCGGTTGCGGCTGCTGAGGTGGCTGTGGGACTGGCAATTATTATCTCGCTGTTCCGGAACCAGCAGACGGTGGATGTGGGTGAGATTAATTTGTTGAAGTGGTAGCGTAGAGGCACGGTTGTTTCTACTGGGTTGGTGAACCTGTTTTTCCCGAGATTACTATGCTGACTTCTGTTATCTGGATTCTTCTGTTTCCTCTGATTGGTGCCACGGTGAACGGGCTGTTTGGGCACCGTTTGAACAAGGTGGCTGGCTATATAGGTACGCTGGCTGTGGGCCTGTCCTGGCTGCTGGCAGTGCGGGTCTTGTTTGCGGTACTGGGTGGTGCGGAGCTGGACGAGAATGTGTACGAGTGGATTGGCGCAGGGGCGTTTAAGGCTTCTGTCGGTTTCAAGGTGGATGCGCTGTCTACGATTATGATTTTGACCGTGACAACGATTTCGTTTTTCATCCATGTGTATTCATTCGGCTATATGCACGACGATCCGGGGTTCGCACGGTTTTTCACTTATTTGAATCTGTTTGTGTTCTCGATGCTGCTTCTGGTTCTGGCGAACAATTATTTGCTGATGTTTGTGGGTTGGGAAGGTGTGGGGTTGTGTTCTTATCTGCTGATCGGGTTCTGGTACGAAAAGAAGTCGGCTGCAGATGCGGGCAAGAAAGCATTTATTGTGAACCGAATTGGGGATTTCGGATTCCTGATCGGTATTTTTTTGATGGTAAGTTACCTGGGCACGGTGCAGTTCTCGGAGGTGTTTGAAAAGGCTCCGGCTATGTTGTCTGCTTCGGGGGCAACGGCGATTGCGCTATTGTTGTTTGTGGGTGCCTGCGGGAAGTCTGCACAGTTTCCGCTGTATGTTTGGTTGCCCGATGCGATGGAAGGTCCCACGCCGGTGAGTTCGTTGATTCATGCGGCTACGATGGTGACGGCGGGTGTGTATATGGTGGCCCGGTCGAATGTGCTGTATACGATGTCGCCAACGGCGGGCGCGGTGGTGGCCTGGGTAGGGGTGTTCACGGCGATTCCGGCGGCTACCATTGCACTGGTGAATACGGATCTAAAACGTGTGCTGGCCTATTCTACGGTGAGTCAGCTGGGATATATGTTTATTGGCGTAGGGGTTGGGTCGTATACGGCGGGTGTGTTTCACCTGTTTACGCACGCGTTTTTTAAAGGGTTGATGTTCCTGGCCGCCGGTAGCGTGATGCACGCAATGCACGGCGAACTGGATATGCGCAAGATGGGCGGGTTGCTGTCCAAGATGAAGGTGACGGGCTGGACGTTTCTGATTGGGACGGTGGCCATTGCCGGTATTCCGCCGCTGAGTGGGTTCTGGAGTAAGGATGAAATTCTGGCAGGCGCGTACCATTCCAGTGTACCGGGCCACACCTGGATCTGGTTTCTGGGAGTTGTGGGTGCGGTGATGACGTCGTTTTACATGTTTCGCCTGATTCTGATGACGTTTTACGGGAAGCCAAGAGACCAGCATTTGTATGATCATGCGCATGAATCTCCTGCGAGTATGACGGTTCCACTGATTGTCCTGGCGATTGGGTCGGTTTTTGTGGGGGTGCTGGCAGGATACCCCTTGGGCAACGGCTGGATCAACCATTTCCTGGAGCCGGTGGTGGGGCATGTAACGCATGGTGGAGACGGCCACGGGTTGCCCGAGAGTGTGTTGATTGGAATTTCGGTTCTTGCTGGGTTAGCAGGACTGGCGATTGCGCTGGTGATGCACCGCTCCGGGAAACTGGGTGCGGGCGCACGTCATTTGTTGTACGATTTGCTTGAAAATAAATGGTACGTGGATGAGGTGTACGGTGCGTTGATTGTGCGGCCGATTCACCGGGTTTCGCAGGGATTGTGGACCATTTTTGATACGATTTTTGTGGACGGCGTTGTAAATGGGTTGGGATATTTTGTGAAGGGGGTGGGCTGGGTTACCACGCGGTTCCAGTCTGGAAATACGCCCACCTATGCGCTGTGGATGGCGCTGGGCGTGGTTGTGATGTTGTATTTTGTGACGGCGCCGTAGGGCGCCGAGAGGCTGTCGCCGCCAGGAGGCGGCTCTTACCGTCGATGAGGTTTTGAATTTATGCCCGGATTGCTTTCATTTTTGATCTTCATTCAACTG
>JAQCGA010000301.1 GCA_027619145.1 bacterium
TGTTTTATACACCTCGCCCGTTTTGTTTTCGGAAAACGCTGGGGCGAGGCATGCCTCGCCCTTACGGTCAGGTTCAGGCGGGCTGGAGTTCCTGGTCGTGCGATTCTACCCAGCCGATGTTTTCATCCACTTCGCGTCGGTTTTTCATGCCAATGGTGATGGCGTCTATGGAGGGCAGATCCAAAACAAAGTGGATGGCGTCCCGGGCGTTGTCGCCCAGGTCTCCGCAGCCCACCACTTTCATGCCGTATACGCCAATACCGGCTTCGTCCATTTGTTCAAGGACGGGAATAATTTTTTCGGGTGGGCCGTCCATGTTTTTGCCTGCGTAGTTGATTCGAGCCAGGACCACGTCTACCCAGGTGGTTTCGGCTGCGCGTTGGAATGCGCCAAAGTCGTGGCAGGAGACACCGTGGGCTCGGATGATTCCCTGTTCTTTTTTCTTTTCCAGGACGTCCATCACGCTGGAAAAGGTGTCCGGCCAGTTTTCGCTGGTGAGGCAGTGCATTAAGACGATGTCCAGGTAGTCCGTATTCATTTCGTTGAGGAAGCGGTCGATGTCGTTTTCTGCGTCTTTGGCGGTGCGGGCGCAGGTTTTGGTGGTAAGGGTTACATCGCTTCGCTTGAGTTGAGACAGCGCATGTGCCACATGGGGGTGGCTGCCGTACTGATCTGCGGAATCCCAGAAGGTGATGCCGCGTTCGTGGCCGTAGAGGAGTAGGTCTGCCAATTCTTGCAGGCCCAGGTCGGTTTGATTGGAGCGCCCACTCCAGCCGTTGGTGCCGGTGCCAAAGCAGAGGCGGGAAACTTCTATGCCGCTGTTTCCAAGGACTGCGGTATCCATTGTATTTCTCCTCGAGCTTTCGCCCGGTAGAATAAAAAGAAGATTCTCTGGCGTAAACCAGTCACTTTTGTATATTTTAAGGTTTCCATACTGTGCTGTCAACTCAAAATTGGACAAGGAGATAGAGGGACCATGATGAGACTCGGGCTGGTGGGATTGCCGCAGGTTGGCAAACGCACGTTGTTTCACCTGTTGACCGGCCAGCAGGCAGGGACAGACGGGGCAAAGACGGGTCTGGCCAGGGTGCGAGACCAGCGGTTCGACCAACTGGTTGCCATGTACAACCCTCAAAAAGAAACGCCTGCACAGGTTGCATTTCTGTTGTTGCCGGACCTGGATACCCGTGCGGATCGAAATATCGAAATTTTTAAGGAGTTGGAGGACGTAGACGCGGTTTGTTACCTGGCGCGTGCTTTCGAAGACGATACGGTTTTCCACGTGGAAGGGAGTGTGGACGCCCGGCGGGACGTGTTTGCGTTTCATGAAGAGTTGCAACTGAATGATCTGATGTTTGTGGAAAAGCGCCTGGAGCGAATGGAAAAAGAAAAAGGAAAGAAGGCGGACCCACAGCGTGCAGCCCGAGAAAAGGAATTGCTCACGCGATTCCAGGCGCACCTGGAAGAAGGCCACCCTCTGCGGAAGCTACCGTTGAGCGAAGAGGACCACAAGTTGATTTCGAGTTATCCATTTTTGACTTTGAAACCGGTTATTGTGATTTTGAACGTGGGAGAAGAGCAGCTGGGCGAAGCGGCACTGCAAGCCGAAATTGCCAGTGGGTTCGAGGAACAGGAATTTGAGTGGATCTCGGTATCCTGCAAAATTGAGCAGGAGGTTTCACAACTGGATACGGCAGAGCGCACGGCGTTCCTGGAAGACCTGGGTATAGAGCGGCCTGCGCTGGATCGGTTGACATTGCTGTGTTATAACACACTCGGTCTGATTTCCTTTTTTACGGTGGGCGAGGACGAGGTGCGCGCCTGGACGATCCGTCGGGGTGCGCTGGCCCCGGAGGCCGGGGGTGCAATTCATGGAGATATTGAGCGGGGATTCATCCGGGCGGAAACGATGACGTACGACGATCTGGTGGCCCAGGGAACGGAGCAAAAGGTGAAGACGGCCGGGAAGCTTGTTCAGAAGGGACGGGACAGCGAGATTCTGGATGGGGACGTTTTGCATTTTCTGCACAAAGCCTGAGAGGCAATACGCTTTCGTCCGGGGGTTTTTTCCTGTTGACATCTCAGAATTTCTGCCGCATATAGTAGGCGTATTTGATTTGCCAGAGTTCAATAGATACAGCCTTTATGCCTGTTCAAGAACAACGGGTTGGAGGGTTGTTGGAATGGTTCCCCATTTTCCAATTGGACTCTCGATCTTTTCTTGAGGCTGTTTTGCCTCAAAATCCGGTCTGCCCGGCACCTGAAGGAGGGAGAGACATCCGCCGGGGCCGAACGCAGAAGATGAGTTCTCACACGAACCTTCATTACAAGGAGATATAGATATGGCAGGCATTGTTCCTTTGATCAGTTCCGGTGTAGCAGGTCCTCTGGGTGCCATTCACCTTCCCCGGCTGTGGCTGAAGCTGACGTTGTCTGCAAAAGGAAAACTGGCAGACGGATACCCCGAGTGCGGCCAGGGTTACGACCAGATGGTGCTGGACGGGCTGAAGGTGAACCGGGATGCAGCCGTGAAGTACGTGAAAACGAATTCGCCCTCTTATATTGAGTTTGAAAACTGGGTGGTCCAGCAGCGTGGGGGCAATATTCCCAAAGCCGAAATTGAGGCTTCCAATGCGGCTATCCGGGGGTACAATCACGACGACGGAACGCGCACTTCTATTCTTTCGGCAGCAGGAATGAAAGACGACGGGTCGATTCTGGATGCGGTGAACTTGAACAATATTGATGACTGGACCGAGTTCCACAATAGCCTGTAAACAGAAAAATGGAGCGTTCGGCTGAAAGTGTGCTGAAAGGCCCGCTGAATGCCGAACGCTTTTGTACTTAAGGAGAGGTTTATGGCAAATACGGATTATAAAATTGGTGTTGTGGGTCTGGGCCGAATGGGTGCCAATATTGCGCGGCATCTGAAAGAGGAAGGGTTTCCGGTTACGGCGGTGCACGATGTACGCGCCGAGGTTGCACAGGAGTTGGCCAAAGAGCTTGGAGCGAAAGCACCGGGTACGCTTGCTGGGGTAACGGCTGGGGCGGATTATGTGATTACTGTGGTTACGGACGATAAGGCGATGCGGGCCATTTTTTCCGAATCCGGTGACAGCCTGTTACAGGGTGCGAAGGGCAAAGTGTTTATCAATTGTGCAACCATTTCGCCGCAGGTACACGTAGATATAGAGGCTCTGGCGGAAAAAGTGGGCGCGAATAGTTTGGAAGGGTGTATGGCCAGTAGCATCACACAGGCGCGTGAAGGTACGTTGTATTTGATGTGCGGCAGTAAAGAAGAAGTCTTTGATCGGGTGAAGCCCATTCTGGATGCGATGAGTACAGACTTAAAATATATTGGCCGTTCCGGAACAGCCGCGCAGGTGAAGGCGCTGGTAAATATGGTTATGAATATCAATACGGCCGGGCTGGCCGAGGGGTTGGGACTGGGCGCGGCGCTGGGACTGGATTTGAAGGCGTTGATGGAGGTGTTTTCGCAAACGGGTGCCAACTCTCGCGTACTGGTAACCGACGGAGAAGATATGGTAAACCGGGACCACGAGTGCTATTTCTCGGCGTCTCATGCGGCCAAAGATTCGGGCATTGCGTTAACGCTGGCGCAAGATGCGGGCCTGGATTTACCGCTGGCCGTCGCATCTAAGAAGCAGTTCGACCGGATGGTGGAAATTGGAAAAGGCGAACTGGATAAATCCGGTGTGGCTGAACTCACGTTTCCGGGCCGAAGCTGAGTGCCGGTGTGAATACGGGGAGTTTGCATGAAGATTACGGGTGTGAAGACGTACGATTTGCGCTATCCGCTGGAAGAGCTGTTTGCGAACTCGCAGGTGTGGAACAGAGCACGTACAGCAGGGGTGATTGAGATTCAGACGGATGCGGGTCTTACCGGCTGGGGCGAAGGGTTGCACCGGCTGAACCAGGAAGACCTGGCGGCGCAGTTGGTCGGACGGGATCCGTTTGATATTGAGGTGATCTGGCACGATTTATACCAGCGAGGCTGGGGCGATGTTACAGCGATTAGTGCTGTGGATATTGCGCTGTGGGACCTGGTAGGCAAGGCACTGGACACGCCGGTGTACAAATTGTTGGGCGGCGCGTTTCGGGATCAGATTCCGGCGTATGCGAGTGGGTTGTTTAACAAAGACCGGCCGGATATTACGCAGGCTCTGGCAGATGAAGCAAAAGAATATGCAGACCAGGGTTTCCCAGCGGTAAAGATGAAGATTGGATTTGGTGCTGCTTACGATGTGAAGAATGTGGCGGCGGTGCGCAAAGCGATTGGAGACGATGTGCTGCTGGCTGTGGATGCCAACTGCGGGTACGATACGGCCACGGCAATTGATGTGGGGCAGCGTTTACTGGCGAACGATCTGCTGTGGTTTGAAGAGCCGATTGATACGGATGATGTAGATGGTTACGTGGAGATCCGGCGGGCGTTGAAGGTGCGCATTGCCGGTGGTGAGATGCTCCGGGGCCGGTGGGCGTTTCGAGATTTGATTCAGAAGCGCGGGCTGGATATTGTACAGCCTGATATTAGCATTGCGGGCGGATTTACGGAGTGCCGAAAAATTGCGGCAATGGCCAGTGCGAACCACGTGAGGCTGCTGCCGCATATGTGGGGTACAAGCATTCGGCTGGCGGCCACCATTCACTGGCAGGCGACTCTTCCGAACGCGCCAGATGCGATCTATCCGGTGCCGTCGTTGTTCGAGTTTGATATGACGGAAAATCGACTCCGCACCGAACTGGCTCGCGAGCCCATTCGGGTAATAGATGGGCACGTGCCTGTGTTGCAAGGGCCGGGGTTGGGCATTGAAATTGATCGCAACGTTCTGGAGAAATTTGCTATATTGTAACTGTACAATATTGGGTGGTGTAGCATATGCTGAGTTTTCATTTAGACTGAGGAGGTTGACGTGGCGAAGGGACCCCAAAAAACAGATCTGGCAATTCATGGAGGCAAACCGGTTCATTCGAAACCGTGGCGCAACGGATCGTTTCACTTTACGCAGGAAGTGGCGGCGCTGAAAAAATTGTTGTCCGGCCCGGCATTGCCGTTGGCGCGAGGAAAGGCCGTGATGGCCTACCGCGAAGCCTTGAAGAAACAATATGGGATGAAGTATGCGGTGCCTACCAGTTCGGGGTCTGCGGCCATACACGTGGCGCTGGCTGCGGCGGGTATTGGTGCGGGAGACGAAGTAATTTTGAGTCCGTTGACTGACTACGGGAGCATTATCGGAATTTTTCAATTGAATGCAATTCCAGTTTTTGCCGATGTACAGTCTGATGGGTTGTTGATGGATGTGAATTCTGCAGCGGAGAAGATTACCGAACATACCCGTGCGATTATGCCCATTCACAATGGTGGGTATGCGGTAGATATGCAGGCGGTGATGAAGCTGGCCCGCAAGCACAATTTGACAGTGATGGAAGATTGTGCTCAGGCACATCTGGGTTCTATTAATGGGAAATACCTGGGAACGATTGGGCATCTGGGTGCGTGGAGTACCAACGAGAGCAAGCATATGAAGTCCGGTGAGGGTGGTTTTATTCTGACGAACAACCGCAAAATGGCAGAGAAGGCGGATTTGTTTTCG
>JAQCGA010000302.1 GCA_027619145.1 bacterium
GCCAAAGACCGGCTTCAGCCCGTTCGAGTGCAAAGGCTGCCGTCGCCGGCCGTTTCCCAACAAATCCGAGAAATATCAGCTTGCGCCCGGGGGCACAATTGCCGATATTAGGACTGGTATACATAAAAGCCTCCATGCGAGGTGAATGATGGGGAAGCCCCCATCAGTGATTGCGCCCCCGGCCCGCACCGGGGGCTTTTTTTTGTGGCTATTCCTCGACAGGAACCTTGTTTTGCTCAAGCCAGTCTTCCAAATCTTTCATCCGGAATCGCACCAGCCTACCAACCTTGCAAAAAATAGCACCTTCCGCTTTGAACACCACACCCTCAATGTGCCCTCCGTGCAACCCAGGTACTCCGCTGCCTCGCGCCAGTCGAGAGTCCGGCCGGGAATTTCGGGAGTTCGTGCCATCGTTACACCTCCTTCCTGCGTTAAATAAAAAACCGGCATCCTTTGGGATACCGGTAATATAAAAAGGTTTCGATTTAAGTCAATTAACTTACTGTTAAAGCTGAAATTGGTGTTTTTTTTAAAATCCACTTTAACAGGCATTGCTACTATAGATATTTCTTGTCAAACTTGCAAGAATCAGGATCGCGCCGCTGTTTCATATCCTTCTTGTGATACTCTGCACCGTATTCTTGCTTTTCAGACAGCCGCTTATGGTCGGTCCCCTGGCAATATTCACGTCGCCTGTCATCGAGAGCAATGAAAAGCCCCTTGCAGTATTTACACCGCTTCAAGCGATGGACGTACGGGCTGGACAGAAACCGGGCAAGGCTTTCATAAATACCCGCAAGCTTACCAGCGTTGGTGATAATGAATGCCCTCGCCCGGTACATCTGCGCCGGGTCTTTGCGATCAGCTTCAGGGGAAAAGGCAGGGTTTGTCCGAAAAGAACGTCTCCCTCCATCCAGGTTAATACCGCGATCTATTTCAGATGCAATTTTGTCAAGGGCAGATTGTCGTTCTTCTGGTTCCTTTTCGAGTGCGTCCAGGTATCGGTGCAACAGCTTCAGAATAAAGTCCATCTCCTTTTGCAGTTCGGGAGCTTCTGAGAAAAAGTCCCGCCTGTTGAGTTGGGCTATCCAGTAGCTTTCCTCAAAGTCCAGAAAAGGCAACAGCCTGATATTTAAAGGCCAGATGTAGTCATTTGCTTGCCGTCCACGCTGCTTGAGCTTGTTCCAAAGCACCTCTCTCTCCTGCTCCCATATCTCTTTCAGAGCCTTTTCCATATCTGTCCTCTGCTACTCATAATTGTTTTCGATGGACACTTTTGCGACACCGGACCATATACGCAAAACGGCCTCCTTGAGGAGGCCGTTGCAAATTATTAATCCTATTTGATTTATTTGGTAGCGGCGGAGGGACTTGAACCCCCGACCCATGGATTATGATTCCACTGCTCTACCAACTGAGCTACGCCGCCACCCTGTTTCAGAGGCATAAAAATACAAGGAATGCGCAGGGTTGTCAAGCGAGAATCTTGGGTGGGAAGCGGTGGCCTTCTGGTCCAGAAGTCGTTGACATTGAGGCCCGAATAGGGTACACTGAACAAAGGTCATGTTGGTCTATACGGTTCTTTTTTAAGGGGATCTGCCATGCTGCGTGGGATTTGTTTTGCACTGGCGCTGGGGCTGGTCCTGGGTTCTTCGGGCGCTTCGGCGGAAACGGTGTATGTAGCGCCTATTCGGGGTACCATTGAGAAGGGCCTTGCGGCGTTTGTGATTCGGGTCATGGAAGAGGCTGAGGCCGAGGGGGTTTCGGCGGTGGTGTTTGAGATTGATACGCCGGGCGGTGCGCTGGATGCTGCGCTGACGATTCGGGATGCGATTCTGTATAGCGATGTGAATACGATTGCGTTGATTAATCCCCGGGCGATTTCGGCCGGGGCTTTGATTTCTCTGTCTACCCGGCATATTGTGATGGTGGATGGCGGTACGATTGGGGCGGCTACGGCGGTGGATTTGCAGGGGAATAAGGCGAGTGAGAAGATTATTTCTTATTTTCGGAACGAGATGAAGGCCACAGCGGAGAAGACGGGCCGACCGCCGGAACTGGCTGAGGCGATGGTGGATGAAGATGTGGATATTCCGGACCTGGCACCCAAGGGCAAGTTGTTGACACTGACGACTACAGAAGCAGTTGAAAAGAAAATTGCGGAACACCGGATTGGTGTGACCGGCGAGGAAGAGAAGCTGCGGGAAGCTCTTCGACTGTTTGGGCTGGAAGACGCGCGGGTGGAGCGGATGTCTATCAACTGGGCAGAACAACTGGTGCGGTGGCTTACGTTTCCCTATGTGGCGTCGTTGTTGATGACGCTGGGTTTTCTGGGGTTGATTTTTGAGATTCAGAGCCCTGGCTGGGGGATTGGCGGGACGCTGGGCCTGATTTGTCTGGGGTTGTTTTTTGGCAGTCATTTGATTGTGAATTTGGCGGATTGGAGCGAGATTTTGCTGTTTGTGATGGGGGCGGGTCTGGTGATTGTGGATCTGTTCCTGATTACAGGGTTTGGTGTATTGGGTATTCCGGGCATTTTGATGATGTTAACCAGTTTGTTCTTAAGTTTGATGGGGCGGCCCGAGTTGTGGACGTGGGTATCTGTGGGAGATGCCGCCCGGCCAATGTTGATTGCGCTGGGGTTGACGGTGGGGTTGACGGTAATCATGTTCAAAATGTTGCCGCGCACGACTACGTGGAACCGGATTGTGCTGCATACGGAAGAACGTTCGGATGCCGGGTACCGGGCTGCGCCTGAATACGGGGATTTGATGGGTGTGCGGGGGGTTGCGTTTACGGATCTGCGGCCCGGCGGTACGGGTTTGCTCGAAGGACGTCGGCTGAGCGTGTCTACCGAGGGTGAATTTTTGGATAAAGATACACCGGTGGAAGTGGTTGAGGTGGAGGGGAATCGGATTGTTGTACGCAAGGTGGAAGAAGCGTAAAGGTAGGCAGGATGTACTTATAACGAAGGAGCAGGTATATGGAAGGTGTTCTTCTGCTGGTTGCGGTTGCTGCCGGGGTACTGGCACTGATGGTGTTTGTGTACTTCATCCCGGTAGGCCTCTGGATTTCGGCGGTTGCAGCGCGGGTTCACATTGGGATTGGCGAGTTGATTGGGATGCGGTTGCGGCGGGTGCCGCCCCGGGTGATTTTAGGGTCGCAGATTAATGCGACCAAGGCAGGGCTGGAGATTTCTACGGCATTTCTGGAGGCACATTTTCTGTCCGGTGGGCACGTGGAAAATGTGGTGAAAGCTCTGATTGCGGCGGATAAAGCGGGCATTAATCTTACGCCCGAACGGGCCGCAGCGATTGACCTGGCTGGCCGGAATGTGCTGGAGGCGGTGCAGGTAAGTGTGAACCCGAAGGTGATTTCCACGCCAATGGTAACCGCTGTGGCCAAGGACGGCATTCAGGTGAAAGCCACGTCGCGGGTGACGGTGCGGGCCAATATTGAACGGCTGGTAGGTGGTGCGGGTGAGGAGACGATTATTGCACGTGTGGGTGAAGGGATTGTGACGACGATCGGATCTGCCGAGTCGCATAAGGATGTGCTGGAGAACCCGGATCGGATTTCCAAGACGGTGCTGGCCAAAGGGTTGGATTCAGGTACGGCCTACGAGATTTTGTCCATTGATATTGCGGATGTGGATGTGGGCGACAATATTGGCGCGAAGCTCCAGATGGACCAGGCTGAAGCGGATCTGCAGATTGCCCGTGCGCGGGCCGAAGAACGGCGTGCGATGGCTGTGGCGCAGGAACAGGAAATGTCTGCCCGGGTGGAGGAGATGCGTGCACGTGTGGTAGAGGCCGAGGCCGAAATTCCCCGCGCCATGGCTGAGGCGTTCCGCAGCGGTCACCTGGGTGTGATGGACTATTACCGGATGCGCAATATCCAGGCGGACACGTCGATGCGAGAAGGCATTGCCGGAGGTGAGAACGATCCGCAGGACGAGGGAGACCAGTAAACGATGAACTATGAAGTTCTGGTGATTCTGTTTCTCATTCTGAGTGTGATTTCCTCGTTGATCAATAAGGTGCAGGAAAGCCGCCGGAAGAAGGATCAGGAAGTGGATAGACCTTCTTCGGATTTTCCCGACAGAGGGTCTGCGGAGCCGGTGGATGAAGAGGAAGAGATTGACCTGTCCGAGTGGGAAATCTTCCCAGAACCAGAGCCTCCGCGCCCGCTGGCTTCTGCCGATGAAGAATATCGGGAAGTGACCGTACGTCGGCCGGTCTCTGAGCGGGATACCGGTGAAGAATACCGGGAGGTGAGGGGCGCGCGGCCGGTTACGGAGGCGCATACGGGGTTGGAGTTCCGGGAGGTGACAGGCAAGCGTCCGGTGTTCGAACCTCAGGCGGGGGAAGAATACCGACATGCGCTGGATTCGGCCCGGAAGTTACGTCGCAAGCCTTTGTTGAAACAGACGAAGCGGCGGAATCGTATTCGGCTGAATTTTAAGCGGGATACACTCCAGAAAGTGATTCTGTACAATGAAATTATTGGTCCACCCCGAGCGGAGCGGATGCCGTGGTAAACCGTGTATAACTCTGTTTTTCTCTTGACACTCCGGGTGTAGATTAGGATATTATTGACTGTTCTGGGAATTCAGAGTGCCGAAGTGGTGGAACTGGTAGACGCGCTGGACTCAAAATCCAGTGTCCGTGAGGGCGTGTGGGTTCGAGTCCCACCTTCGGCACCATAAAATAAGTTCCTTTGGAAAAGGCACTTGCGTTGCTCGAAACTGAGTAGGCGCGGGTGCGTTTTTCATATATGGAAGATTTTTTTGGATACAGGGAGTTGCGTATGCCAATGGTTCTGAATCGCCCGAACTTGCCGGAGACTCAAGTTCTTGAGAGGTTACAGGTATGATAAACTGCAAGAGGTATTCTCCAGAGGTTCGCGAACGGGCGGTTCGGATGGTGTTCGAACACGAGAGGGAGATACCTCCGGGGCACCGGCTTGAGGTGGCAGAAGTTGAGGTTGGAATTCAATTAGAAATTCTGAAAAGTCAGGGATGAGCTGGATTTTTTATCTCCGTCAGGAGGGTGTTGAGTTGTGTACATCAGGGTTCGTTGGATGGGGTAAGTAAATGGAAATATCGCTTGACAAATGTACTTTTGGGCGATTTATTTCCGTTTAGAGGCATCTTGAATAATTTTTTTTGCAGCCATCATTTAAAGTTTAAGGGGGACGTTATGTCCAGATTATCAATTTGGCAAGTTGTTGTGCTTGCCGTGTTTCTGGTTCTGCCGATGAACCAGGACAGTGTGCAGGCCAAAACTACGCTGGAAGAGCAGAGCCAGTTTGGGCCTGATCTGACGTTTCATAACGGCCGAATTTATATGGCCTGGACAGGTCGAGATGCCGCTGGAAAAGGTGGCAAGTTGAATGTGATGTACTCGAAAGATGGCGTAGATTGGAAAGCCAAAATTATCCTGGAAGAGAAGAGTGAGCATCCGCCAGCGCTTGCGAGTTTCAATGGGAAGCTGTATCTGGCCTGGACGGGCCGAGACAAAAAGATTAACATCCGAAGGTCTGAGGAAGGGATTGATTGGGGCGGAAAGGTTACACTGGAAGAACAGTCTGAACTGGAGCCCGGTCTGTCTG
>JAQCGA010000303.1 GCA_027619145.1 bacterium
TACCTGGACGGGGAAGCGCCGCCGGAGAGCCTGGTCATCCAGTGTGTCCCGTTCGTCCACGGGATGCTCTACCTGGGCAGCGCCGACCCACTTGTAAAAGAGGATATTGGGCTGATGAAATCCCTGGCTGGGGCTTTTTCGGTGGCCTACGCCCGGTACCTGGACTTCCAGAAGCTGGAGGCGCAGAACCGGGCGCTGGAGGAGGCCAACCGGAAGGTGCAGGAGGCCACGGAGCGCAAGTCCCTGTTCCTGGCGAGCATGTCGCACGAGCTGCGCACGCCGATGAACGCAATCATCGGGTTTACCCGTCTGGTATTGCGGAGGGCCGGGGATCTGCTGCCGGAGCGGCAACGGGAGAACCTGGAGAAAGTACAGCAGAGCGCAGGACACTTGCTGGGGCTGATCAACGATATCCTGGACCTGTCGAAGATCGAGGCGGGGCGGATGGAGGTGCAGGCCGAGACTTTCGGTGTGAAGGAGATGGTTGCAGGGTGCTGCGCCACGGTCGGTCCGCTGGTGAAAGAAGGGGTGGTATTGGGCTACGAGGTGGCCGAAGGAGTGGGAGAGGCGCACACCGATCCGGCCAAACTGCGGCAGGTGGTGATCAACCTTTTATCGAATGCATTAAAGTTCACGGAAGCCGGGGAGGTGTCCGTGCGAGTGACGCGGGCCGAGGAGGTCCTAGTGCTGGCCGTCTCGGACACCGGAGCAGGTATTCCACCGGAGATGCTGGAGGCGATTTTCGAGGAATTCCGGCAGGTGGAGGGGGCGAACCGGGAGCACAAAGGCACGGGGTTGGGATTGTCGATTACGAAGAAGCTGGTGGAGTTGCTGGGGGGGACAGTCAGCGTGGAGAGCGAGGCGTGGAAAGGATCTATCTTTACGGTGAAGGTACCTGCGGTCTACCGAGGATAGGGGAACTGCCAATTTCAGTAGATCACGAAATGCATTATAGGCCCGAAATTCAGGCGGTTTTCCCATCCATCACCCCGTTTGAGATTTGGCGCTATCGTAATCATTGTAAAGGTCCATTTCCGGAGTTTCCCAATCCTCGAAAGTTCCTAAACGAGCGCGCAAATCGGCTGCCTGTTTCTCATCGATTCCTCGGGACTGTAAATCAATGTACCCCGAATCCAGAAATGTCACAATCACGCGAGCCGGATCGGGCATTCCAACGGGCATTTCGGTCAATTCGATTTTTCCCTCTCGATAAATCCCTTCGATGGTCTTGAGCATGACTGGACCTCTGCCAATGTCTTGAAAAGCAGGAGAATCAATTCGTGAGCAATATAGCCCAAATCCGGCGGGTTGTCAACAAACCCTGGGGATAGGGAGATGCCTGCAATTCTCGATTCCAAAGGCCCGAAAGATGAGCAAAGCTGAAATGCAGCAGGAGCAGGCGTGCGGTAGCCCCCAGGAGACGATGGAAGCGTCCTATTTTGCCGGAGACTGACGATGAAAAAACATGACCTCATTCTGCTGCGAGTTCTTACGCTGCTGGCTTTTCTCCTGGTGCTGTCCGCTGCCGAGTGCCGGGCGGAAAAACCGTATGTGCCGGTGCAGCCCGACCCTTTCTTAGAGTCCTGGCGCTGGCGTTCTTTCCCCGAGTTGAGCGGCCTGGGCCTGAGTTGCCTGGCCGAGGACAAAGAAGGGAACATGTGGTTCGGCGTGACGGACGGTGTGCGCCGTTACGACGGGGTGAACTGGACGGCGTTTACACAGGAGGACGGGATCCTGGGTGCGCCGGTGGCGGCGATTCTGGGGGCAAGAGACGGAAGTGTATACGCGGGCACACCGGACGGCATCAGCCGATTTGATGGGAGAAAGTGGCAGCGTGTCTTTCCTCCGGAAGGTGGACCGATGTGTGGGGTGATGAATATGATTGAAGGAATAGACGCCAGTTTGTGGGCGGCCACGGCCTGGGGCGCATTGCATCTGGGAGCGGATGGGCAGACGCTGTATACTTCGGCAGACATCGCTGTTTCGGCGCAGAAACCGATGCCGGGTCTGCGGGTTGTATCTGTGCCGGAAGCGGTTACACAGGTGTATTCGCATGTAGCTTGGCAGAGCATTGGGGCTCTCGTTCTCTATGTATTCCACCCCTCGAGAGCAGACAACCGCCGTCGGGTTGTAGGAGCGGTAGCGCCCGGAGGACCGGCCGATGCTGCGGGTCTACAACCCGGAGACAGTATTGAACAGGCTAAGGCCGATTCCACCTCTGTATCCCTGGAGGTTTCTCGACACGGGGCCTCGCAACCGATCCGGATGCACATTGAGCGAACAGAAGGCGAGTACGGCTTCCGGAGCTTCTATTTGATCGATGTGTTCCAGGCGACAGATCAAAAGATGTGGTTCGGACTACCCGGGGGGGGAATCATTTCCTGGGATCCGGAAGGGACTGATGATGCAGCCTGGCGGCTTTATGGCGAGGAGGATGGACTGGATATCGGGTTCCGCCCGAGGGTGTTCCAGACCCGCGACGGGACCGTGTGGACGATCTCTGAGCACTCTGGGCACGGTGTGAACCGGTTTGATGGGAAGACATGGCAGAGTTTCATGTTGGCGGAATCTTTTGGTGCCGGAAACGTCAATACTTCGATTCTGCAAACCCGGGACGGAACCCTCTGGGTTGGGGGGAACGGGGGTATCTACGCAAACTCGGGTGGAGAATGGCGTCACTATGCCAGGGAAGAGGCGCCGGTACCCAGACACCGGGTGCGCCTTCTGGAGGCGTCAGACGGTGCGTTGTGGGTGGCCGGACTGGGGCAGGAGGCGGCCCGGCTGGATTACCAGACAACCCGATGGACAACGTACGAAGGCCTGTCTTTTGGATGCGAGACACCGGATGGATCGTTATGGTTCGTTGGGGAGGACAGCAGCATCGTTTGTAAAAATGGAACTGTGTGGACCCGGTACGGGATTGAAGACGGGTTGATGGGCTGGCCAAGAGCTCTGATTGTCAGCCGGGACGGCGTTCTCTGGGCAGCGGGCAGCCACGACAGCACGGCGGCAACGGCGCGGTTTGCAGACGGCCGGTGGTCGCTGGAAACGTATCCCCGGTTGGCGTCGAGCATCATCCAGCGGGGGGTCTATGCAGCGCCCGACGGCTCGGTCTGGTTTGGAGCAATGGAATTTCTCGGAAACCGGGAATATGCCGGGGGGGTTCTTCGGTTCAACGGAGAGGAGAGGACTCACTTTGCGCCTCCCCAAGTGCCAGCCGTCTATTACTACGGTATCGCACAAACGGCCGACGGCTCGGTCTGGGCCGGGGGTGCCTTTGGCCTGGGCCGGTACGATGGGAAGGCCTGGACTCGGGTCACCGAGCCGGAAGGGATAAACAAGTGGATTGACGCGGTCTATGCCGGTCTGAAAGGAGATCTCTGGGTGGGCACGCGCGTGGACGGGGTGTTCCACTTCGACGGGAAGACCTGGACTCAGTATGATGTGCGCGACGGGCTGGCGGAGAACAATATCAGTAGCATTTTAGAGACAACGGACGGCAGCGTCTGGGTTTGTACGCCAGGCGGTACCAGTCGGTTCGACGGTCGGACCTGGACCACGCAGGACCTGCGTGTGAGCAGGAATCTCTACTCGTCAAGCGTACAGGGAATGGCGCAGTCCAGGGATGGGGCAATCTGGCTTATGGGAGGTTCAGGTGGAACCATTCGTTACGAACCGGATGCGGTTCCCCCGGAAACGCAGATCACGCTGTCTCTGAAGGAGGTGTCACAGCCTGGAAATACAACGCTGGCGTGGAAGGGAGCCGATCCCTGGAAGTCCACGCCAGACGGGGAACTCCGGTTTTCGTTCCGGATGGACGGGGGGGAATGGTCACCTTTTTCACTGGAGACGAGCCGGATCTTCCAGGCGCTGCCCAGCGGGAAGCATACGTTTGAGGTGAAGGCCCGGGACCGGGATCTGAACGTGGATCCCACGCCTGCTGCGGTGGTATTCACGGTGGTGCCGCCGGTATGGCGGGAGCCCTGGTTCCTCGGGCTGATGGTGGTGTTCGTGGGGATCACGTCGTGGCAGGCCACCCGGATCGTGGCGGCCAATCGAAAGCTGAAGGAGGGGGATGCGGCGCTGTCGATGGCGAACCGGGATCTGTTCGGGTTGAACCGGGCGCTTCAGCGAGACCGGGCCGTGGAGCGTGTGCGGGCCGAGGCATCCGGGATGTCTCAAAGCGACGATATCGTTCGGGTGCTCGACGCAATCTGGGAAGGATTCCATGCCGTCGGTATGCCGCCTTTCGAGTTCTCCACCGTTCAGGTTGTAAATCCGGAATCGGATACATTTCTGGATTATGGGTTCGGCTATTCGGAGATGATCTGGAAGCTCCGTCCTGAATGGTTTATAAGGCAGGCCGCCGAAGGCGTCCCTGTGTGGCGGGGTGAGTACGGCTTCGAGGATATCCGTGTCATCGCGTGGTTCGACGCGGAGACCTGGTCTCGTGAATCCGGCTGGCCCCGGCAGCGTAACGTGTACGTTGTGGACGAGGCGACGATTGAGTCCCTGGTTCCATTCTGGGGGGAAGCGATTCGAGAGGAAGGGAAGGTTCATATTGGAAGGAGCCATCTGGTTGTCAAGAGCGGTTGGATCGTGATCGAGGTGCTTGGCGATAAAGGTACGACATTCCGTGATGAGCACCTGGATATAGTGGAAGCGTTTACTGAAGCGGCCACAATTGGATACGCCCGGTACTTCGACCTGCGCCGGGTGGAGCAACAGAACCGGGAGTTGACGATCCAGAACGCGCTGGAGCGGGTGCGTAACAAGGCGCTGGCGATGCAGCAAACGGAGCAACTCAGTGGCATTGTTGAGATGCTGTTTGCGGAGTTTTACTCGCTCGGGTTCTCTCCCTGGCGTACTAGCATTAATATATATAATCAGGATCGTGGAACAGTGCGTGGGTGGGGATACCGGGATGGCGAGATCGAGAATGTGGAGAGGCCTGTTATTGAATCGGAACTCAAAGAACGAAAAGAGGCGAGACTAAGCGGAGTGCCCTGGTTTACGCGGAGGCGCGAGGGACCGGATCTCGGCGATCACTTTGAGCAGATCAAGAACAGATACGGCCTGGCAGAGAGCTTTGTTGAAGAAGCGCTTCGAACGAGTCCCGATCCCCTGTACACCCAGTTTATCTACCACTCCCGTGGGACCATGATGGTCGCTACGGGCAAACAGATGACCGAAGTCGAACTTACGGAGGTCAAACGTTTTGCGGACGCGTTTGATTTTGCCTTCACCCGTTTCCTCGATCTGCAAAAGGCCGAGGCGCAGGCAAAGGCTGCCGCGCGGCAAGCCGCCGTGGACCGTGTGCGGGCTGAGGCCACTGCTATGCGTTCTACCCTCGATTTCATCCGCGTTCTGGATGCACTCTGGAGTGGATTAAAGAGGATTCTATCTCCATTTTCCTTTTTTGAGGCTCAGATTGTCGATCTCGAAACGGAACGTTTTTGGGAATACGGGATCGGAAATAATCCGGTCCTCCTCCAGAAAGGCCGCGACCTTTTGATCCGAGATGAGACCGAGGGGATTCCTGCGTGGAGTTACAGTTATTCATTCGAAGAAATGAAAAACGATCCCAT
>JAQCGA010000304.1 GCA_027619145.1 bacterium
GTGCCACCCTGGAAGAAGCCCGCCAGCTTCTCGCCGTTGCACGCGAAACCGGCACCCCACACATGGTCTCTGTCAATCGCCGCTTCGAACCTCTCCTGCGGCGGGCCATCTCCTGGGCAAAAGAACGAGGCCCCCTGCGCTACGTCCGCGCCTCCATCTTACGCCACAACCGCCGAGAACCGGACTTCGTGTACGGCACCGCCATCCACTGCATAGACGCCCTGCGCGAAATCGGCGGAGAAATCTCCAGCGACCTGCGCCGCATCCACAAGGGCAATCCGAACTGATTCAACATCGCTTTCGAATTCACCTCCGGTACACTGGGCACTCTGGACATACTCACCTCCTGCGGCAGCCTCGAAGAACGCTACGAACTCTTCGGTGAAAATTACCGCGTAGATGCCCAGATCGGCCCTTCAGCAGAACCCCACGTACGCGGCTGGGAAAACGGCAAACTTGTATTGGATGAACGCCCGCCCGAAGACCAGCCCGAATTCATCCGCGTAGGCCCCTACGCCGAAACCCACGAATTCGTCACTGCCCTTGCAGAAGGCCGCCCTCCCTGGCCCTCCGTGGAAGAAATCTTCCCCTCCGTAGAAATCGCTTCCCGGCTGGACCCCTCAATTCCGTAGGTTTTTATGCCCCAGAAAACAGCACACCTCATCACAGACTTTCGCCCGGCCCTCACGCCCGGCAGCGAAGCCTCTACGATCTCCTACCGCCTCAACGGCACGGAAGGCCACCTGCTCCGCCTGCCCGAATCCCTCAAAACCCCACTCACCCTCTCCAGTCCCGCAACCGGATGGCACGAAATCCACATTGGCTTCATGGACGCCAGCGGTATTCAAATCCGTCTTTCCACAGACCTCACCTTCCGCTGGATCGAAAGCACCGTAAGCTGGACACGCGCTCCACACGAAGGCGAAGAAGCCTTCTGGAAAATCGCAGACCTCACCAACACATCCTTCGAATTCCTGCCCCAGCTTCTGGAACGTCGGCACGACCGCCGCACCTCTCAAATCGCGTACCTCCGCCTCGTCCCCCTTTCCCAGCCAGAAGCCGAAACCCGCCTCTCACTGAACCGCCCTACTCGCACAGCGGGTGCCGTCATTGACGGCCACGAAATGCTTGGCGCGTACGGCCCGCAATCCCCGGACGAAATCCGCGCCCTCGTCGACCCCTTCATCGACAGCGACTTCAAACGCATCTACTTCGGCTGCACCACCACCACAATGCGGCTGAATTTCCTCTCAAGAACCGGCTATTATCTGGGTCAAGATCAGCCCCTCGACGCCCTCCACTCAGACGTCAACCGCCGCTGTGCAACCGCTCTCCAAACTGCCGAAAAAAACGGCTATGATCCAGTCGATATTCTCATTCACACCTGCGAACAGAACAACCTGGAACTCTGGGCCGACTTCCGCATCCAGCAGGACTACCCCTACGGCTACGCAGGCGGCTTCGGCTACGATTTCAACTCCCCTTTCACCGAAGCCCACCAGGACTGGCGTCACGTAGACCGTCAAGGAAATATCTGCAGCCACCTCTTCAGCCACTTCCGCCCCGGCTGGGAACAGTACAAACTGGACCTCCTCGCTGAACTCGCCCGCAAAGGCCCGGCCGGCATCCACCTCAATCTGATGTGCGAACTCAACGCCATCTGGGACTTTGCCCCACACGCCGTCGAACGCTTCCGCAATGAATACGGCATCGACCCCACCGCAGGCTCCGAACCACCCGAAGAGTGGTACCAGTTCCGCTGCGATCACCTGACAGAATTCATCCGCCGCCTCCGCGTACAAACCAACCGCATCGCCGCCGAACTCGGAAAACCCATTCCTATTGCCGTCCAGGTCTCCGGCGAATGGTCCATCCTCAAACACGGCAAACTCGTCAAAGCCGTCTCCCAGAATTTCCTGGCCGGTTTCGACATCGGCCGATGGGCACACGAAGGCCTCGTGGACGTCATCTCCCCCTCCTTCCGCCGCACGTATAAACCCATGTTCCTCTCCCACCTCTACGAAGACCTCGGCCCGGCCCGAAATCGCGTGCGGATCATCCCTTCCATCGGCCAACACGACAACGCCGTCTTCCCACGCGGCTACGAATGGGCCAAATATTTCACCGACGAAGGCAAAGACACCACCGACCTGGTCCCCTTCGGCGAACTGGACGCCTGGCGCGTTTTACGCGAAGCCCACGACCTCTACCGCCAGGGCGCAGACGATGTGAACGTCTGGGAAATGGGTCACGCCCCTGTGCGCCTTGCTCGCTGGAACACCCTCAAACACATTGGCGACCGGGACCTGCTCTCGAAAGAATTCGGCAACCGCATTGGCGGCTTGATGGGCGAACCGGAACACCCGGTGCAATATTCACCCCTTGAAGGAAACGAGTAAATGGGAAAACTTTCCTGGACAGAACTCCTGCCCGATCTCTACCTCTACAAAGACACCTGCAACGTCTACCTCCTCAAATCCGGCGACGAAGCCGTCGTCTTCGACTTCGGCTCCGGTACCTGGATGGAATCCCTCCCTGAAATCGGCGTCCAATCCATCCGCCACGTCTTCCTCACCCACCCCCACCGGGACCAGTGTGCAGGCCTCGCCACCCGGACCGAATGGCCTTTCGATGTACACGCTTCTACCCAGGATCTGCGTTTCTACCGCCCGGACACCCTCGCTGGCTTCTGGAAAACATATCAATCGGCCGGATGTCCCGCCAACTACGCAGCACCCCGACTCCCCCTTCCATTTGTGAAAGGCAACGTCGCAGACGCCCAGGAAATCTCCTGGGCCAACACCCGCATCTGTGCAATTCCCACACCCGGCCACACACGCGGCGCGCTCACCTACATCGTAGCCTGGAACGGGAAATCCCTCGCCTTCTGCGGAGACGCCATCCACCACGGCGGAACCATCCACCAGCCCTACCACCTGGAATGGGACCACTGGACCGGCGAAGGCGCTCTTGCCGCCTGGCACGGCCTGGAACGCCTCGGGTACTGCCGCATCGACCGCCTCTGTCCCTCACACGGCCCCGTAGTTCAGACCAGCACCATCGCCTGCATCCGCCGCGCACAAAAACACCTGATGGCCTTCATCCGCGCCAAAGGCTCTGTATGTCCCGGAGAAATCGACCGCTGGGTTTCCACCGAACCCCTCGTCTGCGGTGCCCAGCGTGTACTCCCCAACCTCTACCACTTCGGCGCCAACAGCTTCCTCCTTGTCGGAGACAATGCCGAAGGTCTCGTCATTGACCCCACCCTGTCAGACATCGAATCCATCGGCGCACTCATAAAAGAAACTGGCGTACAGAAACTCACTGCCGCAACCGCCACCCATTACCACCGGGACCACAGCGACGGCCTGAACTGGCTGCGCGATCACTACGGCACCGCAATCTGGCTCCACCCATGGGTCGCAGAACCCATCAAAGACCGGAACCAGATCGACGTCCCCTGGCTCCCGTCTGAATCCATCCAGTCAGACCGCACCCTCCCCGAGACCGGAGTCTTCCGCTGGAACCAGTACCGTTTCAACATCCGTCCTTTCCCCGGACAGACCTGGTGGCACTGCGCCTTCGACACCACAATTGCGGGCGTTCACGTCCTCTTCTCAGGAGACAACTTCCAGCCCCCCTCGCGCTGGAACGGAACCGGCGGATTCTGCGCCTACAACGGCGCTCGTTTCACCGAAGGTTTTGCCCGTTCTGCCCAAACCGCACTGGACATCGCCCCGGACCTCATCGCCAACGGCCACGGCTGCATCTACCGGTTCCACGCGGGCCACTACCTCCGCATTCTCCGCTGGTCCGCTCAATCCGAAAACGCTGTCCGAAACCTCTGCCCCGCCGACAGCTCAGACTACGACTGCCGTACGTACTCCTGGTCTCCTTTTCTTACAGAAACCCCATCGGGTCGCACCGTCGACCTGGCATTTGAGGCCCGCAACCCCACCGGCAAACTGCAATTGCTCACCTTCCAGCCCTTATCACCACAAGGCTGGGATATCACGCCCGCGCAACGAAAAATCACCGCACCCCCCGGAGCGGAACGCACCGCCCGGGTCACACTCAGAATTCCCCAATCCACCGCGCCCGGTCGCTACCTTGTAGCGGCAAATCTCATTCTGAACGGAGATCCCCTGGGGGAAGTCGCCGTTGCCCTCGTACAGGTCATCTGATTCAGGATGGAACGCCCGGAACCCGTCTATGGTCAAACAGAACAACACCGGTGGACCTGGCGGACCTTACGGCGGACCTCCACCACCCCGGTAACTCCACACAAAACAAGGGTGGGCGGACCCCTTACTCCAGTCCGCCCACCCTTGATCGAATTCCCTCTTGCTCGAACGCTTTCCTCACAAATCCGCCAATAACTTCCTCGCCTCCTCCGCGTCCTCTTCGTACACCTGAATCTCCACCTGCCCAAACGCGTACAAATTCTGCAGCGCCGTATCCCCCTTCACCCGAAACTCAATTCGCGCATCTTTCAAAATCGACTTCGACAGCGCAATCGTAATCGGATCCCCCGGCATCAGAACCGTCACCAGATTCATATCTATCCTCTATTTCATTCCAGAAAGGAACCCTATGCCCCGCAAAAAAATCCTCATCACCGGTGCCGCTGGCAGAATCGGCCGCGTCCTGCGCGAAGGCCTCAAAAACCACTACGACCTCCGCCTCCTCTATCACAACACCATCCTTCCGACCGAGCCAGACGAAGAAGTCCACGTCTCCAGCATCACCGACCTGGACAAAATCCTGGAAGCCGCTCGCGGCGTGGACACCATTGTCCACATGGCCGGCAACCCCTCTGGCGGTGCCCCCTTCGAAGACATCCTCGAAGCCAACATCCGCGGCACCTACACCGTCTACGAAGCCGCCCACCAGACCGGTGTTCCCCGCGTCATCTTCGCCAGCACCAACCACGTCACCGGCTACTACGAAAAAAACGGCATCTACACCACCCCGGAAATGAACGCCCGCCCGGACAGCTTCTACGGTGCCAGCAAAGCCTTCGGGGAAGACCTCGGCCGCTACTACGCAGACGCCCACAACCTCTCCGTCATCTGCCTTCGCATCGGCTCCTTCCAACCAGATAAAGCCGTCATCAACCGCAAAAGCGATCGCATCCTCTCCACCTGGCTCAGCCACCGAGACACCGTCCAGCTCGTCCACCGAAGCATTGAAACAGAGATCAAATTTGGCATCTACTACGGCATCTCCAACAACACCCGCGCAACCTGGGACATCCAGAACGCCCGCGAAGAACTCGGCTACACCCCCGAAGACAATGCAGAAGACCACGTATAAAAAAAAGGCCCAGCGGAAGTCCGAACCTTCTGCACACCTGGAACACCAGAGGACTTCGAATAAGCCACAAAGCCCCTATCCAAAACCCACGCGGGCAGAACAGACCAAATCTCAAGAAACGGTGCCACATCAGAAAGACCGGGCGGACACACAGGTCCGCCCCTACGTCACAATCCCCAACGGCCCATTGACAAATCCATTTAAGGCCGGGCAGGCACAGGGGCCTGCCCCTACGAAAACCAAAAACCGGACCAATGGTTATCCGCCC
>JAQCGA010000305.1 GCA_027619145.1 bacterium
CAAAACCCTGCGCCCCCAAATCGCTCCGATAAGTATCATTCCCGGAATGATCCTCCAGCACCCCCACGCCAGCAATCCCACTCCCCTGTCCACCCGCCATACCATCGTACCGATCGTCCCCCTCCAGATCCACCAGCACCCCCACACCCAGTGTACCTCGCGCCTGTGCCACCGTATACCTGTCATCTCCACCCAGGTCAATACAGACCGATACCGGCATTTCTCCGAACGTCACACCCGCCACGCCCTCGTATCGATCGTTTCCCCCCAGGTCCACAATCAACGCGCCAGCCTCTGTGTATATCGTAGAATCCGCTCCTCCCACCCAGACCGTACCGGCAGGCGTCTCCAACCGAACCGGTCCCCCGTCTATCTGCACCTGCTCTGGAGGCAGCGCAGCAACACCTTCAATGAACCGGTTGCACGCGGCCAACACCTTCAGCGTAACCCCTGCCAGAACACGCCGATCCACGCGCCGAGCCAGCGTCAACAACGCTTCCATCTCTGCTTCCGAAACCCGCCCGTCGGGATGGGTTAATACCAGCAGCGCTTCCAACCGGGCCTGCTCCAGAGGAGAAAATACGCCCCGAAGCGCCTCAACCTGAATACGACAAATCGCCAGTTCTACAACCAGCGGACGAAGCAAACCAGCCAGTGACTCCGGGATGCCAGGCAACAAAAACACACTCACGTTCCCATCACCACTGGATGTAACCGCACCCGCGCCCAGCATCTGACTTGCCCAAAAAACAGCTTCACCCGTCATCCCAGATGCAAGCCGTTCTACAAGCGAATCCAGCAAGGCTCCTGCAACAAGCGGGTGAGTCAGTAACTCACGCGTAAGCGCCAAACGATCCGGGTCCGGCAAATAGTCCGTTCGAATCGTCATATCCACTGGCCGCAAACCCACCGTACGCAGTGCGTCTACAAACAAAGGGTCCGCCTGTTCAATATGCTCCAGTGCACGCCGACTTGCGCATCCCGACGGTCCTACCAGGAGATATCCACACACAAGCAGAAATCCACACGTCTGGAAAGCACTCCGGGTCACTCTCCATCCTCCTGCTCAAACACTTGAAAAATAGCCACCATTGCCATGCCCAACGCACTGGAAAGCAGGTTCAGTCCCACATCTTTCCACTCGAAAACCCGGCTTGGCAACACCCACTGAATTCCTTCGTCTACTCCTCCCACACAGGCTGCAATCAGGACACCCCAAAGATAGGCCGCGCCCTTCGGCATGTCAATCCGTAAAGCTCGGAACACCAGGAAGCTCAGCAAGCCGTATTCCGCAAGATGCAACCGTTCGGCCGGAGATCTTCCCAGTTCCATCAACACCCACACGTATCCGACCGCCACCGGCAACAAAACCAGCAGCGGTAGCAGGCGCCGGTAGCGCAGCATCAACCATACCGGAGCCACACCCAACACCATACCTGTCACAACCGTACCCGCATAATCAATTCGCCCCTGGGTAAACCCCCAGAGCGTACCCCAGATTTTTGGCATGACCGACAACGTGCTGTAAATCAACCCTACATACGCCAGCACCATCCCCCAGCGCCATATCCGATCCGTACCCAATCGCAACAACAAGGGCCGAAACAATCCCGTCAGAATGGCCAGAAGCAGCCCTGCTGAAACCATGTCTACGGGCTTCACTCGTGCGGCCAGAGGAATCAGTTGCAAGGCCCCTTGCCCCAATCCGGTCAAAAACAAACGGGCCTCCCCCCACCAGAACAACGTCGCCACACCCAGCATGGCCAATCTGCTCGGTGTGGCACCTTCCAATGGCATCACGGTAAACGTCACCCACGGGCTTGCCGTCTCACCCGCCTTCACCCGAAACGAAAACGGATTGTACAGGGCCAGCATATTCCACATCTCTTCTGTATATGGCCCGTATTGTGCAGCATTACCCTGCACAGACATTTCCCCTTCCAGATGATAATTTCCTTCCCCCACCCGGTACTCAATAGTGTACACCATTTCCTCCGGCCCCGTCCAGCGCACCGCCACCGTCTTGCCCACATCTTCGTACCCAAACGTAGCACCGTCCACCGGGAACAACACCTGAATTGGACCCACTTTAACATCCGAAGAAGGCTGAAGCTTGTTTTCTTCTACGCTGGGCTGCGAAGCCAGCACCCATTGATGCAGCTCCACACGCATCTGCCCCGTCATATCGGGATAACGTACAGCAACATCCTGGCGTTCTTCTGGATCCTTCTCCAAATCGTACAGTTCGTACCGATCCACCCCCGGCCCATGGGTGTGAATCAGCTTCCACTTCGACGTCCGCATGGCACGAATGCGCATCTTCAACATCTCCGGCGTCGCCTGATACCCTCCCGGTGTCGTCTCTGTAAACGCCGGACGCTCCGCCATCGCCTCCCCCCGGATCACAGGCATCAAAGATCGCCCCTGCACCGCTTCCGGGACCGGCAACGCCAACAAATCCAGCACCGTTGGAAAAATATCCACATTCTGCACCTGCATCTGGACCACTCGCCCCTGGGGCAAAAGAGACGGACAACTCATCACCAGCGGAATCTTCAGCAACTCATCAAATGCAGATCCCTTGAACGACGTTGAAGGGTGTCCAATAAAACCGTGCTCCATCAATTCTTCGCCATGATCTGCCGTCACAATCACCAGCGTCTTTTCATATATACCCAGCCGCTTCAACGTCTCGTACAACGGCTTGAAAAACGCATCATCCATCTCCCGAACCTGCCCATCGTACAACCCCACAATCCAATCCTGGTCCTCCTCCTGCAACACCACCGACCCCTGTGGAATCGTCACATTCCGCCTCACCGTCTCTACCTTCTCTTTTCCAAATCCCAGCGGATTGAACGCTTCCGGAGTAAACATCCGATCGTACGGCGGAGACGGACTGTACGGCAGATGCAAATTTCGATAATGATAATACAAAAAAAACGTGCTGTCCCGATACGCCTCCAGCGCCCGGAACAACACCTCATCTCCATTCGGTAAATACGTGTCGCGGTCTTTGTACGAAACCGTCAATCCCAAATTTTGCAGGTTAGGAATCGAAGACAAATAAAGAATATCCGGGGCCGCATATCCCGCCTTACGCAGCACCGTTGCAAACGTAGGCGTACCCGGCCTCAGGCTTTTCCCGCGCACATCTACCCCGTGCGTGGGTGCCCACAATCCTGTAAGCACCGAAAGCAATCCCGGCGTAGTCCACGAAGAAGACGATATCGTATTCTGAAACAACACCCCTTCTTGCGCAAAGCGGTCCAGCACCGGACTCGTCTCTCGCGAATACCCATACGCTCCCAGATGATCCGGACGAAACGTATCCACCGTAATCAACAACACATTGGGCCGTTCCGCCTGGGCCACATGTACCAGCCCCAGAAAAACCACCCAGAAAACAACGAATCGAACCATTCTTAAAAACACAACGATCCTGGTTCTCCTATTTCAGAAATTTTTCACATACCCTACATCCGAATCGCTTCCACCGGATCCAGTCGTGCGGCCTCTCTCGCCGGACGCAGTGTAAACAAATAACACACAACCACCGCCGCCAGAGAAATCATCCCAAAATCAAACAGGTGCATCTCTACCGGAAGCGCATTCACAATGAGCACTTCACCCGGAATCTTCAGCAACTTGTACTGCGCCTGCGCCCAGCACAGAGAAAACCCCAGCAGATTCCCCAGCAACACCCCGGCCAGCCCAATTGCCAATCCTTGCAACGTGAATACACGCCCAATGCTACGCGGTGCCACGCCCATCGTCTTCAAAATACCAATCTCTCGCCGACGTTCCGCCACGTTCATCGTCAAAATGCTGATAATATTAAATCCCGCCACCACCACAATCAGCCCCAATGCCAGAAAGCTCGCCCACTTCTCTAGAGTAATCGAAAAATATAAACTGCTATTATCCTGTGTCCACGGAAAGACCACCAGTTCCCCCAAAGCCAGATCTTCCGCCACACGCTCGGCCGCATACGGATCGTACAACCGTACGCGGATCCCCGTTACCTCACCAGCACAATCCAGATCCCGTTGTGCCGCCGAAAGCGAAATTAACACCAGCCCCGCATCGAATTCCGGATTTCCTGTATTGAAAATGCCCGTCACCCGATATCGCCACAACCGGGGCATCTCCGTCATCTGAAACTCTTCCGGCAACATCCCCAGGTGAATCTCAGAGCCCGGCAGTGCTCCCAGACGATCCGCCAGATACCGTCCAATCACCATCCCGTATACCTGACCTCGCCCTTCAGACTCCTGCGGCCCCAGATCTATTTCTCCTCCCCACAAATAGCTCGAAATCTCGCTCACTTTCAGCACCCCCTCCGGATCCACCCCTCGTACCACCACACCCGAATTGTACGTCTCTCCCTCCAGCGAAGGTCGCAACACAAACCCCTGCGCCTGAACAAACGGAGATGCAGCAACCACTTCAGGATGTGCCGCCAGCTTTTCCAGGGTCGCTCCATATTCCTTCCCCAGCATTCCATCTGCCCGGCGAACCGTCAGATGCGCATTCAGTGCCAGCAATCGTTCCCACACCAGGCTCGAAAACCCATTGCTCACAGACAGCACAATCACCAGCGCACATACCCCCAGCATCACCCCGGTCACCGCTACCAGCACAGTAAGCGAAACCCGCTTGCGCCCGCGCATAGAACGCAAGTGACGTCCGGCAATCAGATACTCATAATACATTGCAGAAACCCTCATTCATACCGGATTGCCTCCACCGGGTCCAGGGCCGCCGCATCTCTTGCAGGTAACAACGTAAATAGATAACACAGCGTAAGTGCCAGCGACGAACCCAGAGCAAAATCCAGTACATGCATCTCTACCGGCAGCGCATTAATAAAATACACCTCCCCCGGAATCCGAATCGGCGTGTACCTCTGCTGAATCCAGCACAGCCCGAACCCCAGTGCGTTGCCAACAACCACACCTGCAACACCTGTTGCCAGCCCCTCGAGCGTAAAAATACGCCCAATACGCCGGGGCGGCGCACCCATCGCTTTCAAAATACCAATCTCCCGCCTCCGCTCCACCACGTTCATCGTCAAAATACTAATAATATTAAAACCCGCCACTACCACAATCAAACTCAAAATCAAAAAAAATGCCCACTTTTGCAACTGGATCAACGCATAAAAATTCCCATACTCATACGTCCACGCAGACGGAAACAAATCTGGATTCGTCTCCAGCATCACCTGGCGAATTTCCCCACTCACCCGCCCGGCATCAAATGGGTCCCGAAGGCTCAGGTGAATCCCCGTAATCACCTTACCCACGCCCAGGTCTCGGCGCATCGCCTCCAGCGAAGCAAACGCCAGTCCCGCATCAAACTCGTGATATCCAGTTTGGAAAATCCCGGTCACCACGTACCTGCGCCACCGGGGCGGCCGCCCGGACAACACCTCTTTGGGGATCAACCCCAGATAAAACTCGCCCCCCAGTCCAACCTTCAGCTTATCTGCCAGCACCTGGCCAATCAACATTCCAAAAACCTGCTGTCCACCTTTCTCCTCTTGCACCCCCAGGTCCACCTTACCCACCTGAAGGTAC
>JAQCGA010000306.1 GCA_027619145.1 bacterium
GCGAGATCACCTGGACGATCTGGTCAATCGCCGGTACAGCAAAATTTGTCGGGCGCTGAGTGTGGAGCGCGCGCAGATTGCTGATGCAGAGGAAATGGTAGCGGGCTTGAACCCCAAGCCAATGGTATACCGGGAAGAAAAAATTAACCACAATCTGGTCATCCCGGACCTTGAGGTACAAAAGGTGGGAGACGATTATGAGGTTTCGTTGACGGATCGAAATATTCCATCGCTTCGCGTGAGCCCGGCTTACAGGGTATTGTTGAGCCAGTCTGAAAAAGCGGGTCGGGAGGCCAAGAAATTTGTGGTGGACCGGCTCAATTCTGCTCGCTGGTTCATCAGCGCAATCAACCAGCGTCGCACAACGATGCTCAAGGTCATGCGCTGTATTCTCGAAAATCAGATGGATTTTTTTGAGCGTGGGCCCGGGCATTTAAAGCCAATGGTGCTCCAGGAGGTTGCAGATCGCGTAGGGATGCACGTGTCTACAATCAGCCGGGTGAGCAATGGAAAGTACGTGCAGACGCCGCATGGTGTGCTTGAGCTGAAGTATTTTTTCGATGGCGGATTGAGCCGCGATGGGGAGGAAGACATATCAGCGAAGAGCGTGAAAGAGAAAATTGCAAAGTTGATTGATGAAGAAAATAGCATGTCTCCGCTCAGTGATCAACGAATTGCGGACGTCTTGAAAGAGGAAGGCATTGATATTGCCCGGAGGACGGTAGCAAAATATCGGGATCAACTGAGAATCAATCCAGCCAGGTATCGGAAATCGATTTCTTGACGCTTTTTAAAGCAAGGGTGGTACGTTTATGGAATTGCTGTTTCTTGCTCTGGCGATAGGCTGTGTTGCTTTTCTTGTGAAGATCATCATGGACTATTTGCGAGAGGTCCCAGAATGGGACAGCAAGGTTCAGAACGCCGAGGCAGAGCGAGACCGGCACGAATCCCAGATGCAGGGCATTGTAGAAGCCAAGCAGGGTGCCAGTGAAGCGGCGAAGACGATGGGCGAAGAGATCAAGACGATGGAAGCCATGCGAGATGAATTGAAGAGCGAAATTGAGAAAACAAAAAAAGAGATGGCTCGCAAAGGCCGAATCATCATTCCCCGGTCAAAACCCGAAGCTTGAATTGTTCTGCGTTTACATTTTACTGAGTTGTTCCATATTCTGATTTCCCAATCCGTCCAACGCTTTCTTCTTTTGGTTCTTTGCCATGAGGCAATTCGTTTTTCTTGTGGCCGCACTGCTACCCCTTCTGGCTGCAGGGTGCGACCCGGGTGCATACAGGCTTGAAGGCCGTGTTTCGGTACATTCCGACACGGTCGTTTTGTTACATGCTCGTGCAGGTACAGTCGCGGACTCACTCCGCACGGCGTACGCACGTTCGCTGGAGGCCGTGCGGAGTGAGCGGGACGCCCGGCAGGACTCTTTCCATTTGTTGGGGGACACGGGGCAGGCGGATCTGGTTCGTGCGCGGCAAGAACTCGAAGCGGCACAGCAGCGCTATCGCAATGCGTTTGGTGGCCTGGACCGCTTTTATTCGTTTGGGGGAAACGCAATTTTTTCAAGCGATGACATGGATGTAGCGTGTGGTGTGCTCATTCGAGAAATTGCTGACCGATTTTATCGCGGCAAAGCATTTTCCCTGGAGACGGGGACGCAGGTGCGTCATTTTATTCAGGATCGGTTGATTCCAGAAGAGAGGCGAGTTCGGCACAGGCGGGCGGAGGTCGCAAGACTGCGTCAGAAAAATACCAGGAATGCGCAAGCGGAAGATGAGCTGGATACGTGGTACCGAGCTGAGGTTGCAAGCCTGGTGGATCGCACCAACCAGGAACTGAAAGATACCCTTGCTGTAGCTGAGTTGGACCGGACAGACACAAATGGAAATGGCTGGTATGAATTTCAGCAGGTGTCACCGGGAAGATACGCCCTGTATACAGCAGGTCTCGCATCCGAAACCTGGTTACAGCCGGTTGTCCTGGAAAGCCATACCCGGCAAGATCTGGCCGATGTCAACCGGCGTGAATTGTGGGTGGTACCTTCCGAAGCGATTGAGTGATGTACCTATTTTTTTTGGTTTTATATTTAGATATATGAACAATTATTCAATTTATCTTCATTTTTGTTACCACATCAGAAAATCCTTCGTGTCATCCAGATTGCTCAGTACTGATTTCGTCTCGGGAAATCTTGTCCACACTTTTTGGATTAAACGTCTGGGAGGTGCCAACGCGAAGCGCAACTTCGATCCTGCCTCCAGTGAGTACAAAGAATTGGAGGAGAAACCCTCCGCCTTGCATGGTTTCGACCTGATATTCATCGCCTTCAAGCCCAGCAACCCACCTGGGAAAATTCTTGTGAAATTCTGGGTGCTCGGTTACTCCCGCAGGAAGGGCCATAATGAGCGTTCCAGGTTTCTCTTTGAGCGTTTGGCCGATGGTTACCCGGGTCTGGATCATGTAGGGGATTATGCTGCCAGCATACTCGAAATCGCTTTTTGAGCCGCGTTCTGGAGGAGCGATTCCCCAGGTCATGTGATGAATAAAAGGGTTCCCGTAGCCCTGGGCCAGCATATGGTCCCGTGCGGCTGTATCTACCGGGTGGACTACGGCAATGTAGGTAAACCACCCCTGGTTGCGCGCAAGGCTGTTCTCGGGGAGTCCGGAGGGTACGTTGATGTAATCGTGTCCGTCCACAGGAGACGGATAGCAACGAGTATCCCAACCGGCAATGTACCCAATTTCTTTGAGCGGACCTGCCAGGATGTGGGGTGGATCTGCGAAAATGGCTGCGTGATCCGGGTTTGACAATAAGGACACACCGGCCGCAGAAAGTTTCTGGGCAACGTCCAGGGCTTCTTCAAGCCTCTCCTGAGCATTGTCTATGTGTAATTTTTCATGAAAATTATCTGGCAAAATGACGGGTTCTACCATGAGATACCTCCACTTTCGAACAGGACAAAAGCATTTTCAACACACCGCAATGTACGCCTGCCCGATTGCCTGTCAAGGGGAATTGTTGTCCTGTGGGTTCAGATGGCGTTCAACTCGGTTTTTTGTTGTGAATGGATCGGTTTCTTACGAATATGAAGGATCGAATTTACATACCCAGGCCAGTACCCTTGGGGATCACTCAGAAGGAAGGAGCGCAGGATGGAAAATGGAAAGTTACACATTCTGGTTTTTGGAGCACATCCGGATGATTGCGACATTAAGGCCGGGGGACTGGCCATCAAATATGCGTCGCTGGGGCATCGGGTCAAGTTTGTATCTCATACGAATGGAGCAACCGGGCATCACGAAATTGGAGGGATCGAGCTGGCGGTACGCCGGTATCAGGAGGCCCAGGCCGCAGCGGGAGTGGCCGGTATTGAATACCAGATTCTGGATAACCATACGGGCGAACTGGAACCTTCGGTGTACAATCGCAAAGAAGTCATCCGTATCATTCGGGAATTCAAGCCGGACCTTGTGCTTTCACACCGCCCGAATGATTATCACCCGGACCACCGCTACTCGGCAATGCTGGTTCAAGATGCTGCATATATTGTCACCGTCCCCAACATGTGCCCGCTTACTCCGTATTTGAAGACCAACCCGGTGATCATGTATTTGAGTGATCATTTCCAGAAGCCGATTCCTTTTCAGCCGGATGTCGTAATCGATATTGATGACGTGATTGAGAAAAAGGTGGACATGCTGCATTGTCACACTTCGCAGATGTATGAATGGTTGCCCTTTAACGGCGGTGTACTGGACCAGGTGCCTGCTGGAGAGGCCGAACGGCGTGAATGGATGGCTGGACGCCGTCTCAAGGCGTTTTTGGATCTGGCCGACCGATATCGCGAACCTCTGAAGGAGACCTACGGGGCAAAACGGGGCGCAGCCGTGACGTATGCAGAAGCGTTCGAAGTCTGTGAATATGGATCTCCCCTGACCCCGGAACGCCGGAGCGAGCTGTTTCCGTTTCTGAGTCAGTAAGAACAAGGCTCCGGTGGCCGTAGCGTTTGCTGTCCCTGGTCCCGCAATTCTTGTGGACTTGCGGCTCGTTGATTCGTTTATGGTGAGGTCGTTGTTTGAAAAAGCCTCGGTGCAATTGACCGGGGCTTTTTTGTATCCGCTTCCGATGCGCTGAAAAAGATGTTCACCGGCAAAGACGAGATCTGCAAACTTGTTTCAAGTTGAGGTTGTACTTCTGTGTGATGGGATTTAGAATTTATTGCTGATAATAAATAATTTATGTGACATGTTTTTGGGTTGGTATGTGGCTTGCAAAGGATACGGGGGAACGTCACCCACAGAAGGAGGTTATGCGGATGATCCGAACGACCCTCATAACGATAATCTGGATGCAGACTCTCTGCACAATATTGTGCGCTCAGGCAACTGTATATCCAGATACCCTGTTTTTTGGCCGGGTTCGCGTAGGAACGCATCTTGTAGATACAATACGAGTCCAAAACCCTGCGGCTCAGGATCTGCTGGTGGACTCGGTCCGTATGGAGGGCGATGGGTTTGGGTTTGCAGCGGCTCCGTTCTCGGGATCGGTTCTGGTGCTCTCACCCCAGGCCGAAGTTCGGCTACTGGTTCGGTTCTCGCCTGTGGACACCGTAGAATATGTGGGCGAGGTACAGCTTTCAGCGGAGGGAGGAAACCTGGTGGTTCCGGTAAGCGGAGAAGGTCGGCGAGAAGTGGTTGTGATCAATGAAATCCTTGCCGATCCAGGCTCTGGCGAAGCAGGGGATGCGAATGGGGATGGAACCAGGCATAGCAGTGAAGATGAGTTCGTGGAATTGTTGAATACGGGATTGCGACCGTTCGATCTTTCGGGGATTCAGTTGAGCGATGCTGGCACATCCGAAGAAAAGCGGTTCACGTTTCCGCCAGGGACAAGGATTTTTGGAGGTGAACGGGTGGTTCTCTTTGGCGGAGGCAGTCCGCAGGGGGTTCCCGGGCAGGTGTTTGCAGACGATGGGAAGATTGGGGGAGGGCTGAGTAACTCGGGCGATGCGATTTTTTTGATTGACCCGGCAGGTCCAGATACGCTGGCTAAGGCGGCATACGGTGCCGAGGGCGGGAAGAACGAAGCCCTGGTGAGGGAGCCTGAAGGAACTGGAAATCTGGTTCGTCATGCTTTCTTTCCAGGGAATGGTACAGCATTTTCCCCTGGTCGTGCGCGGGTGCGTGCCACGGGAGCGCTTGTTGTTCCTGTAGACACAACGATAGAGTTGGGTGCGGTCGTCATTCCTTCTGTCTGGATGGATTATTCAGACGGGGCCAGGAAAGAAGTTGCAGAGAATTTGGAATGGTCTTTTTCGGATACTTCCGTGCTACGTTTGCACGAGGGCAGTTTTATTACAACCGGCGTGGGGGAGTGCGACGTTCGGGTGATCGTGAATGGGACCGAATGGGGCACCGTACGGTTTACCGTGAGTGCACCAGGGATTACAGACCTCCAGCTTTCTCCATCGGATACACTGGTTGTTGTTGGTGCGGCACATGTTTTTAGGGTTCACGGCAGGTATTCTGACGGAGGAACAACGTCGATTGACGGAGGAACAACGTCG
>JAQCGA010000307.1 GCA_027619145.1 bacterium
GCATTCCTGGTCTCAGCGATTGCCTTTGCCGCCATATCGGCCATCTCATGGAGCATGATCGGTTTTTACCTGGACCAGGCAGGTCCGCGTCCAATCCGCCTGTTATTCTGGCTCACTGGAAACCTGCGCTCCTTTCCTGTACAGCTCACAAAATACCTTTCGCTTTACCCAAATCCAGACTCGATTCTTCACAGTCTGATCAACATCCCGGTTGCGTTAACTTTTACTGCACTCACTGCCCTGGGTGCCATCTCCCTCTTTCGCCAACGAGGCATACGCTACTGGGATGTGTATGCCGCCATATATCTGGTTACCGTTCTGGTTTACTCTCTCTTGAAAGCCCGATATCTCATCCCGCTGGTTCCTTTGCTAAGCATCTACACCTTTCAGGGAATCCGCGTAACCTCCATTTCGACATATGCATGGTTCAGCGCACCAGTACGCAAGAAACCCCTGTTTCGTCTGCTGTTCCAGTACCGTTACCTCTACCCCGTCCTCATCTGCGCCCCCCTGTTTCTAGCGTATTGGACCGCGTACACCTTCCGGCCCGTAACGACTGGCGCGAACATCTTCAAGCAACCAGACCTCCAGGATCTCTTTCAGGCCGTCCAGGATCCGGCCTATGGCATTCAGGCTGCTATCTTTCACCACCCTCGGGTACTCAGCCTCATGACAGGCGTGCCTGCAACCACCTGTTTCAACGCCGAAAAATACTGGCAGCAGGACGTCATATGGGACCTTCCAAAACTCCTCGACCTCTCCGTTCGCAGCAAAATTTCGCACGTCATCCTGGACCGTGAACAATCTGCTACATGGCAGGCCCTCTATCCCGTGATGGCCGCCCACCCCCAGCACTTTGAACGCATCTACAGCAACTCCGGGTACGACATCTACCGCATCCTCCACGACTGATTCCTCTTATGTGTGGCATCGCTGGAATCCTCAACGAAAACCCCGATCGGCCAGTCTCTGGCGAACTCCTGGCCGCCATGTGTCGTACCATCTCGCACCGTGGGCCAGACGACGAAGGCTTCTTCGTACAGGGCAACATTGGGCTGGGAATGCGCCGCCTCAGTGTAATCGACCTCCACACCGGAAAACAACCCCAGAAAAACGAAGACGGAACCTGTCACATCGTCTTCAATGGCGAAATTTACAACTACCCCGAATTAAGAAAAACCTGCGAAGCAAAAGGGCACCACTTCGCCACCCACAGCGACACCGAAACCATCCTGCACCTCTTTGAAGATATGGGTGCAGACTGCGTGCAACCCCTCAACGGCATGTTCGCATTCGCCATCCACAACGCCCAGGACAACAGCGTTCTGCTCGCCCGAGACCGCCTTGGCATCAAACCCCTCTATTATGCCAGCACAGGCAATAGCTTCGTCTTCGCCTCTGAAATCAAAGCCCTTCTGGTCCACCCAGACATTTCCCGAGACATCGACCCCATCGCTCTGGACCAGTATCTCACGTACAAATACATCCCGGCCCCCCGAACCATCTTCAAACAGATTCGGAAACTTCCCCCCGGCCACCTTCTCACCTGGAAAGACGGCCGCTTCCGAACCGCCCCCTACTGGAAGCTGAGCTTCCAACCCGCACAACACCGCCCTGAACAGGAAATTTCCGAAGATCTCCTCGAACGTCTCAAAAAATCTGTCCAGCTACAAATGATCTCAGACGTCCCACTCGGCGCACTCCTGAGCGGAGGGATCGACTCCAGCCTCATTGTAGCCCTCATGAGCCAGCTCTCAGATCGCCCGGTCAAAACCTTCTCCATTGGTTTTGAAGAACGCTCCTACAACGAACTTCAACACGCCCGAACCATCGCAAAAAAATTCAATACCGAACACCATGAACAAATCGTTCGTCCGGACGTTGCAGACCTCTTCGAACGCCTCGTCACCCACTTCGACGAACCGTTCGCTGACTCCTCGGCCATCCCCACCTACCTGGTCTCCCGCCACGCCCGTGAACACGTCACCGTAGCCCTCTCTGGCACCGGCGCAGACGAACTCTTCGCCGGGTACGAACGTTACTGGGCTATTCCTCTGTACCGCGCCTACGGCCACCTGCCCGGTCCCCTGCGTTCTGCACTCCACACCACCTTTCGCCATCTGCCCGCCGGGCATAAAAAAAGAGGCCTGGTTACCCGGGCCCAAAAATTCCTGGACACTGCCTCCGCAAACCCGATAGAGCGCCACCAGCAGGTATTAACTCTCTTCTCCAGAACAGAGCGAGAAGCCCTTTACACAGGCGCAGTTCCGGATGAACTTGACGATCCTCTCACAGAACGCTTCCACGCCTCAGATGCAGATTCAGACCTCAACCGCCTCCTGGATGTGGACACCGGCACCCTGCTTGCCGAAGACTACCTGACCAAAGACGATCGTATGAGCATGGCCGCCTCCCTGGAACTGCGCGTTCCCTTCCTGGACCACACCCTGGTCGAATTTGCCGCAAGCCTGCCCCCCGGCCTCAAACTGCGCGGACTCACCACCAAATACATCCTCAAAAAATCCGCCTCAGACCTCCTTCCAAAAAATATCCTGCGACGCCCCAAACACGGCTTCGAAATCCCCGTAGCCAGTTGGCTTGCAAATGAACTCCGCGGCCATGTCCAGGACCTGATTCTCTCTCCACAAGCCCTTAGCCGGGGCCTTTTTACTTCCAAATCTCTTGAAACCCTCGTCCAAACCCACTCCTCCGGACACAGCAATCTCAGTCGCCAATTATGGGCTCTGATGGCTCTCGAACTCTGGTTTCGAACATCCAGTACGTAAACATCCCTCACCTCTTCTGCAACAATCCTACCTCGAACAGCAGAAAAAGTAGAAAAAGTCCGTAATTTTTCTTAAGTTATTCAGGTACAACACAACACCTCATCCAGGGTGCTACTTCTCAGCGATTCCCGCTTCAGGAATCTCAAGAACTGCCGATGTATGAGGTAGAAGGCTACCCCACCCTGTTGTTCCACCATCCCGGCGCTTCCGATCAACCGGAAGCGGCTGTGGCACATCAGTTGCTCCACTTTGGAGCGCACCCAGAATCACCCCCCCATCCCAAAGTTCCACCCCTGCAATTATCCAAGATTTCGCTTTAAAAACAATCAGTTATGCGCATTACTCTCAGGTTGCAGTTTTTCTATATGCGCATACCAGAGCGGAAAAAACATCCGCCTTCAGTACAACTCTATCTACACTGATCTTATATACTGGAACTCAACCATGGCAGAACTATCTGCGCAAGCAGTTGATTTTTACGATGTTGAGTGGACACAACAGTGGCAGGACATGAAAACCTTTAGCCCGGTTGCCCGTCACACCCGCCGGCTCATCCGAAACCTGCTGAACCATATCCCCTACCGTTCTCTGATCGACATTGGATGTGGAAACGGGGCCTTGCTACGCGAACTGCCGCTCGACACAACCCAAATCCACATCTGCGGCGTCGATTTCTCCGAGGTCGCCGTCCGGCTCGCTCAGCAACAAACACCGGGGCAATTCCACTGCCTGGACATCCAGAACACATCATTGCAGGAAACGTTCGACGTGGGCATCTGCTCCGAAGTCCTGGAACACCTGGACAACGATGAAGCCGCCCTCTCCAACATCCGCACCATGTGCAAGCAGGTCATCATCACCGTTCCTTCCGGCCCACTGGGTCCATCCTCGGCGGCAATGGGCCACGTTCGGCATTATACAAAAGAAAGCCTCACGCAAAAACTCACGCAGGCCGGATTCACCGTTTGCCAGATCAGAGCCTGGGGTACCCCCTTCCACGACCCCCTCTACGCCTGGCTTCGCGGACAAGCGCCCGAAGGTGCGACCACCGGCAACTACGGCTACCTCCGCCGAGCCATGTCTTACACGCTCTACCTGCTCTTTTTCTTCAACCTGCTGGACCGGGGCCACAAACTGATTGCCCTGGCCGAGCGCACACAGGACCTGTCATGATCATACTTGGAATTGGCATCCAACACGACGCCGGCGCAGCAATCATCTCCAACGGGCGCATCCTGTCCGCCGTCAACGAAGAACGCCTCAATCGCGTCAAAATGTACTGGGGCTTTCCCGAACAGGCAATCTCCGAAGCCCTTCGCCTGGCTGGTGTAGGAATGCAGGATCTGGATGCCGTGGCCGTGGCCAACACCACGTACAGCACCCACGCGGCACACTGGGAAGGCCTTTACCCAAAAGATCTCAAACGCCGTGCGCTCATCCAGCTTTCCAAACTCGGACTGGCCCGCCTCATCGGCGGCAATCGGATTGGCGTAGATGCGTATCGGACATTCAACAGCAAGCGTGTGCGTTTCCTGGAAACCCGCAGCTTTGAATCCTCTCTCCGGAACCTGGGCATCCATGCACCCATCTCCTATATCGATCATCACGAAGCCCACCTGGCTTCTGCCTATTATACCTCTGAGTGGGACGAGTGCCTCAGCATTTCTCTAGACGGAGTGGGAGACGGGTATTGCTCTCGGATTGCCATCTGCCGCAACGGAGAAATGCAACCCTTCCACCGGGTTCCCTTTTACCACACCCCCGGTCAGTACTACGGCTTCGTCACCGGCTGGGCCGGATTCACTCCCGGCAAACACGAAGGCAAAATCACCGGTCTGGCCGCGTACGGCGATCCGGAAAAACACATTGGCCTCTTCCGCGAACGCATCTCCTACTCGCCCGAACGCTTCTCTTTTATCAACCACGGCATGTGGGGTTGGGCCGAATACGAATACCTCTGCCGCCGCCTGGAAGGCTGTGAAAAAGCCGACGTGGCCGCAGCCATTCAACAGCACCTCGAAAACCTGGTGAGCCGGTACGTCCGCCAGGCCGCGCAAAAAACCGGCCTCGGAAAAATTGCCCTCTCCGGCGGCATCTTCGCAAACGTCAAACTCAACCAGCGTATTCGAGACCTGGACAACGTGGAAGACATCTACGTCCACCCCCACATGAGCGACGGTGGATTGGGTGTGGGCAGTGCTTTGGTACTCAATGCCCGGCATGAAACCCTATCCCCCACCCGCCTGGACAACGTCTACCTGGGTCCCGGTCTGGCCGATGCAGAAATTGAAGCCGAACTGAAACGCCAGGGACTTACGGCTGTTCGCCACGAAAACGTAGAAGAAGAAATTGCTGCCCTGCTCGCAGAAGGCAACGTGGTAGCCCGCGTCAACGGCCAGATGGAATACGGCCCTCGGGCCCTGGGCAACCGCTCCATCCTCTATCAAGCCACGGACGTTACCGTGAACCAATGGCTCAACAAACGCCTCAAACGCACTGAATTCATGCCCTTTGCACCGGCCATTCTCCGGGAACGTGCCAGAGACTACTACCTGGACTTTCCCGTTTCTGAATACACCGCAGAATTTATGACCGTCACCTACAACGTCACGCAGCGGTGTAAACGGGAAGCCCCCGCAGTAGTGCACGTGGACGGGACCGCGCGGCCACAAATTGTCACCGAACAAAACAACCCATCTTTCTACAAAATCCTGCAGGCCTACGAACGCCGCACCGGATTTCCGCAACTCATCAACACCAGCT
>JAQCGA010000308.1 GCA_027619145.1 bacterium
TACTTTTGTCTTCGCGACAAAAGTAGCCAAAAGCGCGCTCGCTCAAGTGCCGCGAGGGGCTTTCAATCTGGTGTGGTGGAAGGCCGTGGCGTTCGGTGCTTCAGTACTCCAGCGGCGTACACGAGGGCTTCAGAGGTCCTATCTGAAGGTTGGGGTGGTTCTGCGGGACGAAGATGCGAAGGTCGAAAAATCATTACGCCCGGCTTGTCCGGGCTTTTTTATTTATAGCGCGGTGGTTTACCGTTGCGCGGAGACCAGGGAATATGTTGGATTTTTTCGTTCAGGGTGAGTGTTATATCGGTGGTTGCGGTTACGATTGGGCGTTCGGTGCAATCGACGGAGGCCCAGTTGGAGATCTGGAAGGTGTCTCCGGGGTCCAGGTCCAGGTAGTAGAAGGTGTCTCCGGCTTTGAACCCGGCGGTGGATTCTACGGTGAGTTCAAAGGGTTGTGCGAAGTGGGTGGAGGTGATGCGGGTGTTGTGTTTGTTGTTTGCGGTTACGATTTTTTTGCCGGTGAAGAAGTGGGTGCCCTGGCGTGTGAGACCGCGGGCGTAGTCGTGCTGGGTGAGGCTGGTCATTTCGGTGGCGCTTATGGGGTCGGTGTCCAGGGTTCCCTGGCCGAGGATGATGCGCTGTGGGCCCAGGTCGATGACGCTCTGGCCGTTTTCTTTGAAGATGCGGTGGATGGTGTAGGCGGTGTTGCGTGTATAGGCCGGGTTGTGGAAGGATACGATCTGGAAACTGAGTCGGCCGTCGTCGGGCAGGTTTGCGTCCACGTAGACGAGGTTTTGTTCGAGGTCGATTCGGGTGATGGTTCCGGTGTGTTCGTTGTGTGCGAGTTCGAGGGCGAAACTGGGGGCAGTGAGAGATTTGCCAACGAGGTGTGCGTGCAGGACGTGGGTATCGGATTGACGCAGATGAGCAAAGGTGCCGTGGAGGTTCAGGCCGTCTGAAGACAGATGTGCGGATGGGTTGCCGGTATAGAGGACGTGGTCGGTTTGGTCACTGATGTGATGAAGGGCCAGGGCAGTGGTGCCGTCTGGAGCGGGAAGCTTTTCGATTCGATCCAGGAAAGGTTCGTTGCTGTAGGGTTCGCGTACGGTGACGAATGTGCTGTTGAGTGGACCGTTTTGTGAACGGCGGCGGGCAATGACATGTGCGGCTTTCGGGTGTACGGAATAGACGCCGGGTGCCCAGGCGGTGAGGACTTCGGTGTTGTCCTGTGGGAGTGCGGTGAGGCGGAGATGGTTTTCACCGTCGGGCAGCGTCCAGGTGGCAGACCAGGTGCTGTCGGGTGTTCCCCGGCGGGGGTGCATGAGGAAGCCCAGGCCATTTTCAGGCGGGGCGTTCCAGTAGGGTTTTTGTGGGACGCCGGAGAGGAAGCCGTCGTTTTGCTGGCGTTCGCCCCAGTTGATGTTGGGGCCGGCGAGGGAGCCGGGCTGGGGGTCGCCCAGATTTACGCCTTCGCAGGTGAGGTCGTTGGAAAGGGTGTGGGCGAGGTAGTCGTGTTGTTGGCCACCTTCTACGCGGAAGATGTCCAGGAGATAGGATTCTGGTCCGTTGCCGATCAGGGCGAGGCAGCGGCGGTAGGTTTGTACGCCCGAGGAGCGGTAGACGGCGTTTGCGTCTGCATCTGTAAGTTGCAGGCCGGGCATGTCGGCGAAGAGGTGCAGGCTGCCTCCGGTGTCGTCCTGTTCGGGATCGGACTGCTGGCGTTTTTCGTTTACGAGTACGAGCTGGTGGGATGCGGTTTGTTTGCACCAGCCGACCTGGGTGTGGGTGGAGCCGTTGCCGTAGCCCAGGTCGTAGGTGAGTTCGTATCCGAGGGCGAAGTAATTGAGGTTGAGGTCGTCCAGGTGGCCGTGGTTGAGGACGGGGCCGTAGCGGAGCAGGCAGGCCTGTGCGTGAGGACCGGGCGGTGTGCGGAGGACGGCGATTCCTTTTTGACCGAGGAGGAGAGACCTGGAAAGGAGGTGGGCGGTGGATTCTGGAAGGGGCGGCGGGTTCTGAGGTGGGGGATTGGCGTGGAAGAGCAGCCATGCTCGGTCCGTGGATTCGGCACGGAGTTGTTCGAGGTTATTGTTTGCGAAAAGGTGGAGGAGTGCGGCAAAGGTATTTTTTATTTGGGGATCGGTTACGCGGCTGAAGAGGCGTTCGGCGTAGCGATAGTCTCCGGCATTGAAGAAATTTTGAGGCGGATCGGTGCGATGGGTGTCCGGTCCGCTGTCTCCGTAGCGCGGCCAGTGACCGGCGCAGTCCAGGGAGAGGCCGGGGAGAACATAGAAGCTTCGGAAGACGGGGTCGTCGTAGAGGTTGAGGCCCTGTGGGTATTTTTTGCTGCGGTAGTTGAGCAGAGGTTCGGAGAAGGTCAGGTAGAGGTCGCGGGCATGGAGGGCGTAGCCGAGGGAGGATTCGATGTAGCGGCCATCGCGATCTGCGTTGTTGTTGACCATGGCGCGGATGCCGTAAGGCCCTTCTACGGCCCAATCTACATAGTGTTCGATGCCGAGGAGGCAGCCTACGGCAAGAGATCCGCGGATATAGTCGGCCTGGCCGTTGTGCATACCGCCTTCGAGGGATTGTTCGTAGCAGTAGGCGGCGCCGTTTTTGAGCATGTTCTGTTCGATGTTTTTTCGGCGGGTAAATCCGGGTACGGTGGAGGGTTCGTCCAGGGCCGGGCTATTGTAAATCATATCGTAATTGTTTACGAGTGGGACAAGGACGCGGGCTACCTGGTACCAGGGTCGGCAAAGGCGGCCGCTGGGTGGGTCTGAAGGATAGTCCCAGGAGCCTTTGTCGCAGGAGGGATAGATTTCGGCGAGGGTGTCCAGGATGACGGCGCAGAGGGTGGCATATTTTTCGTCGTTGGTGAGGATGTATGCGGTGGAGAGCCATGTGCACCAGGTCTGATAGGTTTCTACGACCCAGGCGTTGTAGGAGCCAACGAAGTAGTGAATGCGGCCATCCGGTGCGGCGTAGCCGGTTCCGGGATCGGGGTGGTCGGTGTCGGGTAGCATGTGACCGTTGGAACATCGAACGGTTCCGGGCCGGTCGAAGCTGCAGTCTGCACCACCCCAGGTGCCCCATTTGTTTGAGCAGACCGGGCAACCGGTAAAGCCGTAGGCGAAAGCCGCACCTTTGTCCGGGCAATGGTGTCGGATCCATTGGGGGGAACGATCCAGGACGTTGTTTGCCTTTTGGAGAGTATCTTCGGCGTATGTTTTTGCCCAGGGATACGTTTGAACATTGTGTTGGGCGCGTTGCACGTCTTTGGGGGTGAGGTACACGCAGGGGTGGGTGTTCCGCCCGGTTTCTTCGAGTTGCACGAGGAGTGGCCTTTCTGCGGGTTAGAGTGAGGTCCGTTGACCTGAAACATAGGAAGGATGGCTTGAAGGCGCAACATCGGTTTTGAGCAGGTCAGGTTTCTTTTGTGTCCAGGACGAGGACCCAGTCCTGAAAAATGGGCGTGGGTATGGAGAGTTTCCATTTGCCCTGTATGTCTGGTACGATGAGGCCGATTCCCTGTTCTTTCCCGTTCACGGGATTAAAGAGGTATGCGCGGTACCGGACATCTGGTTCAAGATGGGTGAGCGTGATGTTCCATACACCGGAGGGGAGAAAGATGAAGCGCACTTTTCCTGGAATGCCACCAGCGTACGGCGCGTGGGAGTGTTCTCGGGTGGCGTGGATGTCTACCCATTCTGGATGCGGCTCGAACTGCCACCAGTTGTAGCGTTGAAACAATTTCTTTCCCAGACCGAGCTGCTTTGAGCCCGGGAGCTGTGCGGCTTCGTCCCAGGGGGTGTCGCCCCAGGAGCGGCCGTGGGGGGAAGGTCCGTAGGGCGCGGTTCGGGTGTTGACCTGCCAGATGCCGTTTGCACCGTATGTGTGACCACATGTGCCAGAGAGCATGCAGAGGTAGAACATGAAGCGCTGGATTTCCTGGCGGGAGGCCTCCCCGATGCCTTCATAACAGACTTCGCCGTTGATGACGGGGAGTAGAGGTGTTTTTGCACGGGCCTCGGAGACCAGGCGGATGGTGTTGGGGATGCTGCGGCGATCGCTGTGGCCAGTTTGCAGCATGTCGATATCCAGGATGGAGGGATCTTCTACCTGGCTGCGAGCTGCGTCAGTAGGGTGGATGGTGAGGGGGTGGTGATACGGATCGAGGTTTCGCAGGTAGGTGCCTACTTCGGTCCAGCCTTTTTTCTGGTTTTGTTTGTCTTCATCCCGGTGTTCGGAAAGATAATATGGCATGGCTCCTTCTCCTGCAAGACACCAGACAACCGGGTAGGCCCCATAGCGGGCAACGAGATAGCGCCAGTGCTGTTTCATTTTTTCTACACCCATCTGGAGCAGGTAGTACCCCCAGCATCCGAAGATGCAAGGAACAAGACCATTTTGTACCAGGTGGTGGATGCGCAGGTCTGCCATGTCGTAATAGGCGGGATTGATGCGCGTGTAGCCGGTTTCCCAGGAGAGGCCGGCTTCATTTTTTCCACGTTTGTCAAACGGAGCCATGTCTGGGCAAAGGCCGGCGACAAATTTGATGACGGAGAAGTCTTTCTGAACGCGATCTCGGGTGAGCGTCTGGAAGTCTCCAGGCTAGGAGAGTCGGTCACAGAGGGCCATCCACCAGGTATCGGCCAGCCAGAAGAAGGGGGTGCCGTCTATGTGTTCGAGGTGACGGCGGGTTGTGCTTACACGGAGGGGGCCACGGAGGAGGAGAGGGTTTTTGCCTTCGTATGGTGTGACTTCAAGGGTACCTTCGCGTCCGTGCAGGCCGGTGTCCGAGGGATCGGAGCAATCGGAACGCCAGTGGTACGTGCCCACGGTGGGAGAGGCGTATCGCACGCGCCAGGTTTGGCCGCCAGCCCAGAAGGCGGGTACGCGCTGTTCTTCTCCATTCGGCCCGGTGACGAGAATGTCGAGGGTGATTTCGTTAAAGGGGTCGGCGTGGTTCCCGGATGCGGTGAAGGACCATTCCGCCATGCAGTTTTGAGGGGTGTGGTACAATGGGTTGCTCCTTTGGTTATGATTCATTGAACCAGATATCTACATGGCTTTCGGGGTGGTAGGGTTTGCCGACGATGTCCGGGAGACCGTTGCCGGTGAGGTCGGCCGTTTTCCCTTCGTGGATGGGAATGCCTTCCTGGAATACCACCTGTTCGAATTCGGCACCGCCCCGGTTGACCAGGATGAGCATTCTGGGATTCGGGTTTTTGCCCAATCCCATTTCACCTACAAAGATATCCGGGATGCCGTTGCCGGTAAAATCGGCAATTTCCAGGCTGTGCGGGTGGAATAGATCGGACATCAAGATTCTCGGTTCCCAGTCCGGAGCTTTGCAAATAGCCAGGCGGCCCGGGTGGCTCTCCCCTTCGCTGAGGACAATTTCCAGTTCTCCGTCTCCGTCCAGATCTGCAACGGCTACCCGCGTCATCGTGAAATCTGCGGCGAAGGATGTTCGTTCCCAGGAGTCTTCTGCTTTTCGCCGGAAGATATTTGGACCGGCCAGGATCTCGTTGTGTCCGT
>JAQCGA010000309.1 GCA_027619145.1 bacterium
CCGCCATTTTCGGTCACGAGTACTTCTACCTTCTGGCGGGCTTCTTCCAGGCGAGTCCTGCAGACCCCAGAGGCTTTTAAGCCTTCTTCGAAGAGCCGGAGCGCATCGGCCAGGGGGAGGTTGCCCTCTTCGAGGGATTCCACGGCAGTTTCCAGTTGTTTGAGGGCGTTTTCGAAGCTGATCTCTTGTGCTTCCATCGGGGTTCCTCCCGGGAGGATGGTTCGGGTCTGAAGATGACTGGGTAGCTGGGCTGGAAGAGAGCACGGCACCGCCGTACTCTTACGGGATGACTTCGTCTACGGTACAGAGGATTTCGCCTTGTTTGAGGCGGATGCGCAGGTGTTCCCCCTTTTTTAGACTTGCTGCATTTTGTACGAGGGCGCTGTCTTCTTTCCGTTGGGTGAGGCTGTATCCTCGACCCAGAACGGAGAGGGGGCTGAGTGTGCCCAGGGTGACGGTGAGGCGGCGGTAGGATTCTACCTGGATTTCGTAAAAGCGCCGGAGGCCTGCCTGCAGGTCTTTTTGTAGTTCATCCACGTCCTGCATGTACTGGACGAGGCGATCTTCCACGCGGCGCAGGCCGTACCGTTCCAGGTAGTTTTGCAGCAGCTCATCATTTTCGTCCAGCAGTCGGTTCAGCGATTCCAGAGCGCGACGGTTCAGGTCTTTGACGCGCTGGAGGAGTTCGGAGGCGTCTCGGACGGCCAGTTCGGCTGCGGCAGAGGGGGTGGGTGCCCGGCAGTCTGCGGCCAGATCTGAAAGGGTGATGTCTACCTCGTGGCCTACGGCAGAGATGACGGGAATAGGGGAGGCCGCGATGGCGCGTACGACGCGTTCGGAGTTGAATGCGGCCAGGTCTTCGGCGGCACCGCCACCTCGGCCTACGATCAGCACGTCCAGTTTTCCGTACGCGTTGAGTTCTTCAATCCCCCGGGCGACATCTTCTGGAGCACCTTCGCCCTGGACCAGGGCCGGGCGGAGGACAATGCGCACACCGGGGAACCGCCGTTCCAATACGTTGAGAATGTCTCGGATAGCTGCACCTGTGCGGGAAGTGACCACACCGATGGCAAAGGGAAAGGTAGGAAGGGTGCGCTTTCGACTCTGGTCGAAAAGGCCTTCTTCCATAAGTTTGAGCTTGAGTTCTTCCAGGGCGAGTTGCTGCTGGCCCTGGCCGGCCTGGAAAAGCTGGGAGACGTTGAGCTGGTATTGTCCGCTGCGTTCGTACACGGTAAGCCGCCCCTGGGCCAGTACCTGCATGCCGGGTTCGGGTTCGAAACCGGAGGGGCGCTGGGAGCGGAACATGACACACTTCAGCTGGGAGCTTTCATCTTTGAGAGAAAAATACCGATGCCCGGAGGTGTGGAGGGTGTGCTGCGAGAGTTCACCGACAACCCAGATGACCGGGAAGGCTGTTTCGAGAGATTGCCGGACGGCGCGCGTGACCTCGGTAACGCTGTAGGGACGCTCGGCCATATTACGACTCCTGCCAGTTGATGCGCAGGCGTTCAATTTTCAGGGCTTTGCCGCTTTTTTCGTCCACATCAATGAGGGCGCCGCAAAGCTTCACGTCTCCGGAGGCCGGTTCGAAGCGGACGGGCATCTGGTTGAGGAAGCGCTGGATGGCGGGTTCTTTTTCTGCGCCAATTACCGAGTCGTGCGGGCCTGTCATTCCGGCATCGGTCAGGTAGGCGGTGCCGCCGGGAAGGATGCATTCGTCGGCGGTCTGTACATGGGTATGGGTGCCTACAACCGCGCTGGCCTGGCCGTCCATAAACCAGCCAAATGCGATTTTTTCTGAGGTGGCTTCTGCGTGGAAATCAATGAAGATAACAGGGGTTTCTTTTTTTAATGTTTCTACAATTTCGCGGGCGGCCCGGAAAGGACAGTCCAGGCTTTTCATGTTGGTGCGGCCCTGGAGGCAGGCCACCCCTACGGGTATTCCATTGGCGGTTTGAAAAATACCGGAGCCCACACCGCCCACTCCAGGCGGAAAGTTGGCTGGGCGTAAAATGCGGTCTCCAGAAAAAATGTAGGGCAGGGATTCTTTCTGGTCCCATACGTGGTTTCCTGTTGTAATTACATCCGCGCCGTAGGCGTGAAATTTTCGGCCGATGTTTTCTGTGATGCCAAACCCACCGGCCGCGTTTTCACCGTTGACAATGCAGAAGTCCACACTGTGCTCGGCTTTGATTCGAGGAATCAGATCCGCGGCGGCACGCCGGCCCGGCTTTCCATACACATCTCCGACAAACAAAATTTTCACACAGCCCCCACACTCCCGCTGTAAAGCGACAGACAGCACGCTCTTGCCGGGAATTTCTGGATGGTTCTACGGTTATCGAGCGAAATCTACGGCGCGGGTTTCTCGGATTACAGTGACTTTGACTGGACCCGGGCAGGTCACATCTTCGGAGAGCCGGGCCACAATTTGTGCGGCAAGTTTTTCGGTATCTGCGTCGCTCATCATTTCGCAGTCTGCCATGACACGAACTTCCTGGCCTGCTTTGATGGCATAGACAGATTGCACACCATCGATCATTTTTGCAATGGATTCCAGGCGTTCCAGGCGGCGTACATAGTTTTCGAGTACTTCCCGCTGCGCACCCGGACGAGAACGGGAGATGGTATCGGCGGCGTCTACCAGAACGGCAATGGGGGAGGTGGGATCCGCGTCCCCGTGGTGCGCTTCGATGGCATTGATGACAATGGGATTTTCGCCAAACTTGCGTGCGAGATCCGCACCGTTTTCTCCGTAGGTGCCTTCGGCTTCGTGGGTGAGGCCTTTGCCGATGTCGTGCAGGAGCCCTGCGCGTTTGGCAATCTGGGCATCCAGCCCCAGGGAGGTGGCCATCATGCCGGTGAGAAAGGCGACCTCTTTGCTGTGGTTCAGTACGTTCTGGCCATAGCTGGTACGAAATCGGAGGCGGCCCAGGCATTCAATGAGGCGATCGTGGAGGCCGGGTAGGCCCACGTCGAAGGCGGCTTGTTCGCCGGCTTCTCGGATCATTTCCTGGATGGCCGCACTGGATTTCTCTACGATTTCTTCGATGCGTCCAGGGTGAATGCGCCCATCTAAAATGAGTTGCTCCAGGGCAGATTTTGCCACGGCGCGGCGGATGGGATCGAAACCAGAAAGAACAACGGCTTCTGGGGTGTCGTCGATGGTTACGTCCACGCCGGTCGCCATTTCAAATGCGCGGATGTTGCGCCCTTCGCGGCCAATGATGCGGCCTTTCATTTCGTCGGAGGGCAGCTTGACCATGGCCACGGTCGATTCGATGGTGTGGTCTGCGGCCAGACGCTGGATGGCACTGGAGATGATTTCGCGGGCTTCATCGTTGGCGCGTGCCAGTGCGTCATCGCGGATTTCTTTCATGCGCCACTCTGCATCCCGGCGGGCTTCTTCTTCCAGGTTGCCCATCAGAATATTTTTGGCTTCTTGCCGGGTGAGTCCTGCAATTTGTTCCAGGCGCCGATTCTGTTCCAGGATGGTTTCTTCGAGTTCCAGGGTTTTTTGTTCAATCTGTTCTTGTTCCTGCGCCAGAGACTGTTCTTTGTCTGCGGCCAGCTTTTCTTTGTGGTTCAGCAAGTCCGCACGCTTGTCCAGTTGTCGTTCCAGACTGGACAGTTTCACTTCTGTGCGTTTGGCCTGGTCTTTTTGGGTTTCCAGTTCCTGTTCGAACTGAAGGCGCTCCTGGTGAATCTGGTCCTTGGCTTCCAGGATCGCCGTATGTTTCATTGCTTCGGCTTCTTTTTGTGCGTCTTCGACGATTGTTTCGGCGGAGAGTTCTGCACGGTACACTTTGCTGTGCGCAGCTTTGCTGCTGATTAACCAGCCCAGGATAAATCCCAGGACCAGCAGACCGGCTGAGAGCATCATGACCGTTACAGTGCCCATTGCCGCATCCATAGGCATATTCATGACCCATCTCCTCGTGGGATTTACATAAAAAAAGCCGCTTGCGTTTCGCCGGTTGCCATCTGTGCCTGCCGCACAGGTCTGTCATGCAGCAGAGCACGCCGGATGACCCATTGAGGTGAACGCAACGGCGTTTATTTTTCCTGTGGTTCTACAGGAAAAGTGCGCCTGGTTCTCGTGTTCGGTCACAGAAAGGTACCGAACAAAGCGTCCGAAGAACCTACCTCTGGCCTGTGGATTCGGCCAGACGGTTGGCGTTTTTTACTGCGGCCTGTTGAATTTGCTGTGTGGCCGCTTCTTCTTTGAGAAGTTCATCTGCCAGGTTTACCGCGGTGAGGACGGCTATTTTAGCCACCGACCGCAACGAAAGGCTACTGGCAATTTCACGCATGGTTCGGTCCACATACCGGGCCACCTGGCGGGTATGATCAGGGTCCGAGGTGGACGCGATTTTATATTCTGTTCCGAAGATGTGAACGTGTACAACCGGTGTGTTGGGCATGGGGGACCGTTCCCCTGAAAAAAACAAGTGTGCCGCTCCGGATGTTCGGAAAAGCCGGGACGGTTGCTCGATGAGTAGAGCCAGGAGGTGTTAGGGTACGTTTACTGTGTCCAGGCGCGATAACATGGCTTCAATTTTGCGCTGAATGTCTTCCTTATTGTCAATCAGGGAAGCATTTTCCTGGTACAGCTTTTCCAGACGGTCCCGGTCCGTGCGGATTTCGGAAAGCGCCTGCTCTTGCTGTTCCAGTCTGTTTTGCAACTCCCGGTTTGTCTGTTCCAGGCTGTCTTTTTCACGGCGCAAACGTTCAATCAGGTTTACTGCCCGGTCAATTTCGGCAACCAGGCGGTTGAACCCTTCGTTCACTTCGCCTTCCGCTTTCACTTCAGCGTCCATCCAGATCTCCCAAGGTATGGTTTTTCAGGCCAGGCCGGCGTTCGGGCAAGCGCTACGGGGTATAATAATATAGAAAAACCTGTATGCCAATTTAACATCTCCGGGCCACAAAGTCAAGCGCCAGAGGTATGGGGAATGCCTTCGGCCGGAGCCAAAAAAAGCGGAATCTGCCGGAGAGAAGCCATAACGCGTTCTCCTTGGCAAATTCCGCTTTTGTGGTACGTGTAGATTACAGGTGCTGTTTGGCCTGCTCGGCCAGCACTGTGAACGCCCCTTCATCTGTAACGGCCAGGTCTGCGAGGACCTTGCGGTTTACGTCGATGCTGGCTTTTTTCAGGCCGTTCATCAGGTTGCTGTAAGAGAGTCCGTTGAGGCGGGCTGCCGCATTGATACGCGTGATCCAGAGAGAGCGGAAGTGCCGTTTTTTCTGTCTGCGATCGCGATATGCATAGGCCAGACCCCGGCTGAGGGTATCGTCGGCTGTGCGGAGCAGTTTGCTGCGGCCACCCCGGTACCCCCGAGCGGCTTTCAGGATTTTTTTGCGTCTTTGTCTGGACGCAACATTGTTTGTTGCTCTGGGCATGAAATATCTCCTAGATGGCCAGCATCCGCTTGACCCGTCCTTCGTCTGCTTCATGGACAGAAGCAGGCCGACGCAGGTGCAGTTTACGTTTGCTCGATTTTCCGGTCAAATTGTGGGTT